>JBGOXZ010000137.1:0-6946 GCA_041479395.1 Opitutaceae bacterium | reverse complement strand
CGTCGGGGTCCTGCAGGTAGAGGGCCTCGCTGACCCCGTGATCGCTCGCGCCTTCAAGCGGAATGCCTGCCGCCCGCAGGCGCCGCAACGCGTCGGCCAGCGCCGCACGGCTGGGGTAGCGGATGGCCAGGTGGTAGAGCCCGGTCGTGCCGGGGGGCGGCGGGGACCCGCCCTGACTCTCCCAGGTATTCAGCCCGATGTGGTGATGGTAGCCGCCGGCCGAGATGAACGCGGCCTGCGGACCGAACCGCTGCATGAGCTGGAAGCCCAGCACGCCGCAATAGAAGTCGAGCGAACGCGGGAGATCGGCCACCTTCAGGTGCACGTGCCCGATGCGGACACCGGGATCAATGGGGGAAGTTGGCGTCGATGACATGGACCGGACCATGGCGCGCCGGCGCGAAAGAGCAAAACGGGCGGAGTCAGGAGTCAGAAGTCAGCGATCAGATGTCAGAGGACAGAGGTCAGCAGGAAAGGCATCCTCCTCCGCGCAAGGCTACGGAGGACAGGGACCGTAGGAGCCTGCTCGCAGGCGATTTCTCCTCTGCATCCTCCTTCGCCGAGGCTTCCGCCGTCGCTGAAGCTTTGGCGGACGAGACGGAGGACGGGTCGCGAGCACCTGTCCGCCGTAGCTTCAAGCGAAGGTGGAAGCTCGCTCCTACTGACCTCTGATCGCTGTCCTCTGACCTCTGTTCTCTGTGCTCTGTTCTTTGTCCACCGCGGCTGCGCTGCGAGGCGAGGTCACTCCGGCGCGGCGAGGAATCGTTCCACGGCGTCGCCGACCAGCAGGTCGGTGTGGCGGTAGCTGCGCGGGGCGGTTTGCGCCACTTCACAGAAACGCCAGACCATGTCGGTCGGGAGGGCCACGCGGTAGCTGTGCGCCGGCTCCATCCGGTTGGGGTCGATTGAGGGCGAGTGGCAGATCAGCACCGGCGGATCGCTGGCGCCGGTGGCCTTCCGCGTGATCTCCATGAGCTCGGCTCCCGTCAGCGTGCACACCCCGATCGGAGTGTAATAGAACAGTGGCGTCACGTCGGAGACGCGGGTGGTTCCGGTGACAATCGGGGCATCGGCGGGCGGGCCATAGCTGCCGACGATGGCGATATCGGCGCCGGCGGCCCGGCGGACCGCCGCTCCGATCGCGGCGGAGAATTCCCGGTGCGTTTTGAGCGAAGCCGGCACGAGCGGAGAAGCCTCGCGCCCGGGCGCCCAGTGCCAGCGGCTGTCGAAGCTGCGCGCCGCGACGAGCGTGGCGGCGGTGGCGTCCATCACCAGGAGATCAGCGCCACAGGGGCCGCCGATGTTGGGATTACCGGCGCGGGTGGCGCCACTCATGAGAAACGGGATCGTCGCGTTCGCGGCATAGGTCGCCGGATCCGCCGACGCGACCCAGAACACGAGACGGTCCGGGGCGAGCGGATTGAAGTAGACGAGACCCAGTGCCGCATGCGCACCCGGGAGTTTCAGACCGTCGTCGCAGGCGATCGCGCCATCGGCAAAGCGCACGGGCAGTCGGTCGGCGAGGCGGGCCACCAGCGCGTTTTGCGCGGCGGTGCCGATGAGAACGAGATGGCAGCGGGCCACGTCGGCGTCCGTCACCTCGGCGTCCGCCTTGGTGTTCAGCCGACCGTAGAGGTTCTGGCTGTGCGGGACGCCGTCAGGGCCCGCTTGGCCGCTGTCGTCCAGCCAAATGGGATTGGGGCTTTTGCTGGCAGCTGCAGCGGCGGCGCGCATCGCGGTGCGTTCGGCGTCGCTGCCCCGGGTGCCGTAGACGATGAGCAGCGGCTCGCCGCTGTAGAGGAGGTTTGCGCTGCCCGGCGTGTGCAAACGCCACGGGGCGGCTTCGGTTCGCGATTCGAAGATCCAGCCTTTTTCGCCGAGGGCGAGCACGACGGTATCTGGCAGGGGGGCTGGCAGGACGATTGGCACCGCGCCGTTCACGGCGACCTGCAGCGGTTGGGTAAGCGCGAAGGGCGACTCCGTGAGGCGGAGACGGAGGCGGGTGATGTTGGTCAGTTCGGCAAAGAGGGTGTTGGCGCTGCCGGCGGTCAGCACGAAGCGCGCGGGCTTGGGCGCGGCACCCCACTCGGCGATTTCGGCCCACCAGCCGCGCACGGCGGCGCCATCGAGGGCGGTGTAGTCAATCCGGCGCACGGCGCGCGACGCGGGCCGCACTTGGTCCTTGACCCAGGCCTCGCCCCGCCGGTTGCCCTCCGCGTAGTCCCACACGGCGTGACCATAGCCGGTGGTCTCGTCGAGAATCGCCTGCCCGCCGAGCTCGCGCAGCCGGGCGAGCGGCCCGCGGTCATGCAAGACCGGCACCACCCAGTCGTCGTCGCTGTGGGTGGCGTAGATGGGAAAGGTGAGGAGATTGCCCACCGGCAGGTGACTGGCGAAGCCGCAGGTGGGACGGCCCGAGGCCCAGCGCTGCGGATAGCGCGAGCCGAGCCGGTACGTGCCGCCTCCCCCCATGCTGCCGCCGTTGAGGTGGATGCGGTCGGGATCTATCGCCCAGTGGGCCTGCACGTAGTCGATCACGTGCAGCACGTCGGCCTCCGACAGCGCCCGGTAGCGTCCGCCCCGGCTGCGCCCGAGCACGGCGATTTCAAACGACCCCGGATGCGGAACCATGCCGGTGGAATGCTCGAGGTGGTTGCCAGCGATACCGTGCATGTAGACCGAAAGCGGCGCGGGGCGCGTGGGATCGTAGTCGGTGGGGATGCCGATCTTGAACGGCTGGCCCGAGTCATCGGCGGGCGATTCGTAGGCCCATTCCTGCACGCCGCGAAGCGCGGCCAGCACCTGGGGATCAGCGGCGATGCGTGTCACCCATTCGTCGAGGCGGCGCGTCTTCGCGATCGCCGCCTCGCTCGCAACGCCGCTGCGCCCGACCGCGGTCTCGGCCTCGTAGCGCAGGAACTTGATCCAACCGCGGTAGACAGCGAGATCGGCGCGAGCCAGGGCGGCCTCCGCGCGGCCGCGTGCCGCGGCGAGGAATCCGGCCGGATCATTCCCAGTTGTCTCGGGGCTGGCGGCGGCCGCGGTGTGGGCGGCGGCGGTGAAGGCCAGCAGGCCGAGGCCGGCCGTCAATGCGAGAAAGTGGAAGACACGGATGGCGGAGCGCATCGGTGAAATCGTTGGGTGGGGGTGGGGTGGCAATAAAATACGGCCGGAGCACAGGGTGCATCCGGTCTTGTTGAAATATGACACCGCCCATCCCGTGATCCCTGCAACTCTTATTGAAGGGATGGGACGGGCGCCGGGTTTCACTCCGTAGGCCTTTTCCCCAATTCACCCATGAATCGAAAGCAGTTCCTTCAAATGGGCGGCTGTTGCGCCGCTCTCGCGGTGTTGCAGCGAATGTCCGGGGCGGCGCCCGCCGCTGCGAGCGAGCCGACTTCGCCCCGCCCCCCGTGCCCGTGCCCGCTGGCCCGCCCCGGTCCACCGCAGAACTTCGGGTGGATTTCGCGGAGCGGTGGGCGAAGCGCTTCTTTGACGTCTTCGACGCTCAGCTCGACGAGGCGACCCGCACGAAGATCATGATGGCAAACGGACGCGCCTGCCACGAAAACAGCTTGCGCGGCCAGATCATCCAACCGGTCAGTGTGGACGATTTCATTGCCCGGGTGAGGGCGCGGATCGGAGACGAGGCGATCCGCCGCGAGGGGGACACGGTCTATTTTCATTACGTGCAGAATCCCCGCGGTCTGAAGGTCGCCGACGGCTATTGCCTCTGCTCGCTGGTGGAGACCGGTCCCGCGGGGCTTTCGGGGACCTATTGCTTTTGTTCGGTCGGCTATGTGCAGCATATGTTCGAGGTGTTCACCGGCCACCCGGTGAAGGTCGAATTGCTCGAGTCACTCAAGCGCGGCGGCAAGGGCTGCAAGTTCAAGATCACCCTCGTGTGACGACGCGACGCTGGCCGGCGCGGATGCAAGGCTTCGCGCCGCCACGCGCGGGCCGAGGATGCCCCGCCCGAGGCGGATCCGCCGCGGCGCGCTGCCGCGATTTCGCACTTCCCCCCGGCGGCGATGTCAACTAATAGCTGACATCGCTTATGAGTGCTCCGCTGAAATTCCCGCCCCAGATGGAACTGCCGGCCGCGTTGGCCGAGCTCCTTGCCGTGACCGCCGCCACCTATCTTCAGGATCGGCGCCGCGCCTTCCGCCTGGTCCGGCGTCCCCGTGCGGGCGCCACGCTGCGCCCGGGGAAGGAGACGCCGCTTTGGAACGCCCTGGCCGCCGAAATCCGGCCGCATCTGCGCAAGTACGGCACGCAGGTGAAGCTGGGCCGCCTGCTGGGGCTCGATCGCCAGACGGTCCATGCGTACTTCGTGGCCCGCACCCGGATGCCAGATGCGGAGCGGACGCTGCAGCTGCTGACATGGCTGATCGCGGTGCGGAAGGGACTCCCGCCCTCCTGACGCGCCGACGAGGACAACATGTCAACTATTAGTTGACATATTCCCGGGAGGGGGATGCGACGGAGACCACCGGTAAAAGGGTTGCGGCGGGGAAAGGCAGAGAGTCCGCGGAGGGATGGGGTCCGGCGGGGCATGCGGGTTCGGCCGTCGCGGTTGCTCTGACGAGGCAGGTCGGAGCGAGCGGGGCGTGGCGACACCGACCACCGTTCATGCTGCCTGACTCCACCACAAGGTGGAGCCCGCACTTTTCGGCGCACCGCAGAGGACAACATGTCAACTATTAGCTGACATGTTCGCCGAGGACGCCGCGGCCGCGACGGCCGGCTGTCCGCCATCCCGAGGTCTGAACCTGCACAGAGGGCAGGTTCCACCGGGTTGTGCCGGTTGCACCCGATTGCGAATCAGCGGCGACGGCACATCCCGCCTGCGGGCCGTTCGCGGCGGGAACGCTCGGCGGTGTCAGGGCGGGCAAAGGAAAACCCCGTCGATGAGCTCGACGGGGTTCGCAGGTGAGAAGCGTGTGCTGGCGGAGCCTATTTCTTCGCAGCCTTGGCCTTTTCCTCGGCGACTGCGGCCTGCGCCGCGGCGAGGCGGGCGACCGGCACGCGGAAGGGCGAGCAGCTGACGTAGGTGAGGCCGAGCTTGTGGCAGAACTTCACCGACTCGGGATCACCGCCGTGCTCGCCACAGATGCCGAGCTGGATGTCGGGCCGGGTCTGGCGGCCCTTGGTCACGGCAGTCTGCATGAGCTGGCCCACGCCGGTCTGGTCGATCGTGGCGAAGGGGTTCTTCTTCACGATTTCGAGCTCGGCGTAGTGCGGGAGGAACGAGCCGGAGTCGTCGCGCGACATGCCGAGGCAGGTCTGCGTGAGGTCATTGGTGCCGAAGCTGAAGAACTCCGCGGTCTGCGCGATCTCGTCGGCCGTGAGGGCGCCGCGCGGGATCTCGATCATGGTACCGACCCAGTAATGGATTTTCACCTTTTGCTCGGCCATGACCTCCCGGGCCACGCGGTGGACGATCTCCACCTGCAGATCGAGCTCCTTCTTGAAGCCGACGAGCGGGATCATGACCTCGGGTTTGACCTTGATGCCCTCCTTCTGGACGCGGGCGGCGGCCTCGAACACGGCGCGGGACTGCATCTCGGAGATCTCGGGATAGCCGATGCCGAGCCGGCAGCCGCGGAAGCCGAGCATGGGGTTGAACTCGTGGAGCTGGTGGACGCGCGCCTCGATCCTCTCGACGGGCACGCCGATCTTCTTCGCGAGGTCCGCCTGCTGGTCCTTGGCGTGCGGGAGGAACTCGTGCAGCGGCGGATCGAGGAAGCGGATCGTCACCGGGTAGCCCTTGAGGGCGCGGAAAATGCCGGCGAAGTCATCGCGCTGGTAGGGGAGGATCTTGGCGAGGGCAACCTTGCGGGCCTCGACGGTCTCGGCGAGGATCATCTCGCGCATGGCGTCGATGCGGTCGCCCTCGAAGAACATGTGCTCGGTGCGGGTGAGGCCGATGCCGCGGGCGCCGAACGCGATGGCGTTCTGGGCCTGGGCGGGCGAGTCGGCATTGGTCCACACTTGGAGCTTGGTGGCCTGGGCGCACCACTTCATGAGCTGCTGGAAGCTCTTGAACTTCGCGGTCTGCCGGGCGGCCTGGTCGCCGTTGAGCAGGCCGGCGATGATCTCGGACGGGGCGGTCTTGATCTGGCCGGCGTAGACCTTGCCGGCGGTGCCATCGATCGAGAAGAAGTCGCCTTCGCTGAAAAGCTGGTTGCCGACCTTGATGGTCCTGGCGTGGTAGTCGACCTCGAGGGCGGCGGCGCCGCAAACGCAGACCTTGCCCATCTGGCGGGCGACCAAGGCCGCGTGCGAGGAGACGCCACCGCGGGCCGTGAGAATGCCCTCGGCGGCGATCATGCCGCGGAGATCCTCGGGCGAGGTTTCGATGCGGACGAGGAGGACTTTCTCGCCCTTCTCAGCGGCGGCGACGGCGCGCTCGGCGTTGAGATAAGCCTTGCCGCAGGCCGCGCCGGGGCCGGCGGGCAGGCCGGTGGCGATGGCCGCGGCCTTCTTGATCTCGGCGGCGTCGAAGACGGGCGCGAGGAGCTGTTCGAGCTGGTCCGCGGGATTGCGGAGGATGGCGGTCTGCCAGTCGATGAGCTTCTCCTTGACCATGTCGATGGAGAACTTGAGCGCGGCCATGGCAGTGCGTTTGCCATTGCGCGTCTGGAGCATGTAGACCCGGCCGTCCTGGATGGTGAACTCGAAGTCCTGGACGTCCTTGAAGTGTTTCTCGAGAGTGGCGCGGATGCGCTCGAGTTCGTGGAAGGCGGCGGGCAGGTGGTTCTTGAGCTGGGCCACCGGCTCAGGCGTGCGCACGCCGGCAACGACGTCCTCGCCCTGGGCGTTCATGAGGAACTCGCCGTAGAACTCCTTGACGCCGTTGGCGGGATTGCGGGTGAAGGCGACGCCGGAGCCGGACTTGTCGCCGGTATTGCCGTACACCATGGCTTGCACGTTGACGGCGGTG
>JBGOXZ010000136.1:0-6962 GCA_041479395.1 Opitutaceae bacterium | reverse complement strand
GATTTTTCGACTGCGGCCTCACCGGCTACGACTGGATACAGGAGAATGAATCGAAGGTCGTGGAGGTGTGCGACCTCATCTACAGCAAGGCTTCGGCGCAGAAATCACGCTGGGTGCTGGCGGTGCCGGAGAATTCACCGGTGCGGAAGGCCGAGGATCTGGCCGGCAAACGGGTGGCCACCGAGCTGGTCAACACCGTGCGCCGTTACTTCGCCGCGAAGAAGGTGAAGGTGGAGGTGGAGTTCTCGTGGGGCGCGACCGAGGTGAAGGTACCCGATCTGGTGGACGCCATCGTGGACATCACCGAGACCGGTGGTTCGCTCCGGGCGAACAACCTGCGCATCGTGGACACGCTGATGTACACGAACACCAAGTTCATCGCCAACGAGGCCAGCTGGGGGAACCCCGCCAAGCGCCGCAAGATCGAGACCATCGCCATGCTGCTCACCGGCGCGCTGGAGGCGGAAAGCAAGGTCGGCCTGAAACTCAACGCACCCAAGGCGAGCCTGGATCGGCTCCTGAAGGCCCTTCCGGCGCTGCGCAATCCCACGGTTTCACCGCTTGCCTCGGCCGACTGGGTGGCGCTGGAGACCATCATCGACGAAAGCGTCGTGCGCGAGATCATTCCAAAACTCAAGGCGCTGGGCGCCGAGGGCATCATCGAATACCCGTTGAACAAGGTGGTCTATTGACCGCCGGCCGGTGCTGTTTCCACGGCCCGGCCTTTTCGCGGACGCGCCACCTCCGGCCACGGTTCGCCATGAAAATCACGCTCGGCCTTCTCCAGCATGCCTGCACGGCGGATCCGGAGGCGAACCTCCGGAAGACGCTCGCGCTGGCCGAGCGCGCGGCGGCGCGGGGCGCACAGATCATCTGCACGCCGGAACTATTCCGTTCGCAGTACTTCTGCCAGAGCGAGGACCACGCGAATTTCCGGCTGGCCGAGCCCGTCCCCGGCCCGACCACGGCCGCGTTCTGCCGGCTGGCGAAGCAACATCAGGTCGTGGTGATCGCCTCGCTGTTCGAGAAGCGCGCCGCCGGGCTTTATCACAACACCGCGGCGATCATCGATGCCGACGGTGCGCTGCTCGGCATCTACCGGAAGATGCACATTCCGGACGACCCGCTGTACTACGAGAAGTTTTATTTCACGCCGGGCGACACGGGCTTCCGCGCGTGGACGACACGCTACGGGAAAATCGGCGTGTTGATCTGTTGGGACCAATGGTATCCCGAGGCCGCGCGACTGACGGCTCTGCAAGGCGCGGAGATCCTTTTTTATCCGACGGCGATCGGCTGGCATCCGCGGGAGAAGAAGAAGTGCGGCAGGATCCAGTGCGGTGCGTGGGAAACCATCCAGCGGGCGCATGCGGTCGCCAACGGCTGCTATGTGGCGGTCGTCAACCGCATCGGCTTGGAACGGCCGGCCGGCGGCGCCGGAATCGAATTCTGGGGGCAGAGTTTCGTGGCGGGGACCAGCGGGCAGATGCTGGCGAAGGCGGGTGTCGCGAAGGAGGAGGTGCTGGTGGTGGCGGTCGATCCGGCGGAGATCGACGTCACCCGCACCCACTGGCCCTTCCTGCGCGACCGCCGCATCGACGCCTACGGCGACTTGAGCCGGCGGTTCACGGACGGCAACCCTCAACCGCGGGGGCGCGCCAAGCGACGGTGACGCCAGAAGGCATGGTCGCGCGGAGTTCATCCCAAGCGCCGGCAGCCCTGGGCTTTCGCATGCCGGCCGAGTGGGAGCCTCAGGCCGCGGTGTGGCTCTCATGGCCGCACAAACGGAAGACTTGGCCGGGTCATTTCCGTCCGATCCCGGGGAAATTCGCCGAGATCGTAGCCATCATCAGCCGCTTCGAAGAGGTGCGGCTTAACATCGGCCGGCCGCTCCAAGCGCGGGCGTGGCGGCTGATCGGGCAGGCGAAGGCGGATCTGGCCAACGTCAAATGCTTCGATCACGCCACCAACGATTGCTGGTGCCGTGATCACGGGCCGATCTTTGTGAAGAACGACCACACCGGCGAGGTGGCGTTGACCGACTGGGTGTACAACGCCTGGGGCGGCAAATATCCTCCGTACGATCTCGACAACCAGATTCCCGCCCGGATCGGCCGGGCCCTGGGGCTGCGGCGCTTTGCCGTCGACATGGTGCTCGAGGGCGGCTCGATCGACGTCAACGGTGCCGGGCTGCTCCTCACGACGGAGGCGTGCCTGCTCAACCGGAACCGGAATCCGCGGCTGGGCCGCGGAGAGATCGAACAGGCGCTGCAGGACAACCTCGGGGTCTGTGAAGTGCTCTGGCTCGGCGAGGGCATCGCGGGCGACGACACCGACGGGCACGTCGATGACCTGAGCCGTTTTTTCCGAGCCGATGGCATCGTGACCGCCGTGGAGCGCAACGAGCACGACCAGAACTACCGCGCGCTGCAGGACAACCTTGCGCGCCTGCACGACCTGCGCACGGGCGCCGGCCGCAAGCTGGCGATCGCCGAGTTGCCGATGCCCGAGCCGTGTTTTTGCGCCGGGCAGCGGCTGCCGGCAAGCTACGCGAACTTTCTTGTCCTCAATGGCGCCGTGCTGATGCCGGCGTTTCGCCAGCCCAAACGTGACGCCGAGGCTGCGGAGGCGCTCGCCGGCTGTTTTCCCGGGCGGGAGATCATCCCGGTCGACTGCCTCGAACTGGCGGTGGGGCTAGGCACGTTGCATTGCATCTCCCAGCAGCAACCCGCGCTTGCCCCGGCAGCCCAGGTGAACCCGCGTTAGGTTTGTTTGTAATTGTGCGCCGCCAGACATTCATCCACTTTCACC
Source organism: Opitutaceae bacterium (assembly GCA_041479395.1). Taxonomy (GTDB): domain Bacteria; phylum Verrucomicrobiota; class Verrucomicrobiia; order Opitutales; family Opitutaceae; genus Fen-1467. The sequence continues at coordinate 4,151 of JBGOXZ010000136.1, read as the reverse complement.
CGCCGAGCTGATTCGGCGGTGGAGTCAGTTGTGACCAGATGACGAGCAGAACCATGCGTCCTTTATTCCTACTGGCAGCGGCGTGGAGCCTTGTCGCCGGCTGCGCCTCGGTCGAGTCGATGCGGAGCTCGATGAAGGACCGAATCTCCGGAGCGCCGCCCAAGATTCGCGTCGTCGAGGGGGACCCGCGCCAGGTGTATGAAGCGGCGCGGCTGACGATGGGAAAGCTCGGGTACCAGGTGACCGCTGGCGGGCCCGCGCAGGGCAGACTGGAAGGACTTTCACGCATCGACGGCGGCGATGATTTCAAGTCCTCGCGCCAGCGCGCCATCTCGGTCCACCTTCAGCCCGAGGATGGCGGGACCGTGGCGGTGCAGGTCCGGTTGAGCGAGATCGTCGAAGACAGCTTCAGCCGGCTGGCCAACCCCGCCACCGAGACCCCGTTGCGGGACTCGGCGGGATACGATGCGTTCTTCGAAGAACTGGCGCGGCAACTGCAAGGCCTGAAGAGGAAATGACTTGGAGGGCCGGGGGGCTGATTCGGTGCGGCTGGGGCGGCGGGGCGGGCGCCCAGGAAAACGCGGATTTTGGGCTTGCGACCCACGCGGCAGGCTGGGAGTTTGCCGGTTTGCGGCATTTACAGGCACCGCCCGCGCAACGCCGCATTGCTCCCACGGGCGGCTTATTTGAGTCAAACTTCCAACCAACGGCCGCAAGGCCGGCGCGGAGGGTGACCGCCCCGGAGCAGGCGGGCGCACTTCGTTTCACCAAATGAGTTCAGTCATGCAAGAATTGCTCGCGCAGAGCTCCTTCGACACCTTGAAGGAGGGCGCGATCGTCCCGGGCGTCATCACCGAAATCCGTCAGAACGAAGTAGTCGTCGACATCGGCGGCAAAGCCGAGGGGATCATTCCGGCCGGGGAATTCGGCGATCTGGGCGAATTGCAGATCGGTTCGCAGATCGAGGTTATGCTCGAGAAGCTGGAGGACAGGGACGGCAACCCCATCATCTCTTACGACTTGGCGCAGCAGAAGAAAAACTGGGAGAACATCCTCCAGAAATGCTCCGAAGGTTCGATCGTGTCCGGACGCGTGAAGGCCAAGGTCAAGGGTGGCCTCATTGTCAGCATCGGGGTCGACTCCTTCCTGCCCGCCTCCCATATCGACATCCAGCCGCCCAAGAACCTCGATCAATACATCGGTCAGACTTACGACTTCAAGGTTCTCAAGATCAACCAGGACCGCAAAAACATTGTTCTGTCGCGCCGCGAGCTCATCGAGGAGCAGCGCCATCAGAAACGCCGCGACCTGCTGGACAGCATCCAGCCCGGCCAGATCCGCAAAGGCGTCGTCAAGAACATCACCGATTTCGGCGCATTCATCGATCTCGACGGCATGGACGGCCTGCTCCACATCACCGACATGAGCTGGGGCCGCATCTCGCACCCGAGCGAAATGCTCAAGCAGGGCGAGGAGGTCCAGGTCATGATCATCGAGGTCAACCGGGAGAAAGAGCGCGTTTCCCTGGGCCTCAAGCAGACCACCAAGAATCCGTGGGATGACATCGAGCACAAGTTTCCCGTCGGCGCCAAGGTCCGGGGCAAGGTGGTCAATCTCGTGCCCTACGGCGCCTTTGTCGAAATCGAGCCGGGCGTCGAGGGCCTCGTGCATATCACCGAGATGTCCTGGACGAAACGCATCACCAAGCCATCGGAGATTCTCAAGGTCGGCCAGGAACTGGATGCGGTCGTGCTGGGAATCCAGAAGGAGGAGCAGAAGATTTCGCTGGGCCTCCGCCAGCTCGAGCCTAATCCGTGGGACATGGTCCGCCACAATTATCCCATCGGCGCCCGCGTCCGGGGCAAGGTGCGCAACATGACCACCTACGGCGCCTTCATCGAACTCGAGGAAGGCATCGACGGCATGGTGCATGTCTCCGACCTGTCTTGGACCCGCAAGGTCAACCATCCGAGCGAACTCCTCAAGAAGGGCGACGAGGTGGACGCGATCGTGCTCGATGTCGATTCGCAACAGCAGCGCATTTCGCTCGGCATGAAGCAGCTCACGCCTGATCCGTGGTCGGACATTGACAGCTTCTTCCGGATTGGCGACGTGGTGCAGGGCACCGTCACCAAGATCACCTCCTTCGGCGCATTCATCGAACTGGCCAACGGCATCGATGGCCTGGTCCATATCTCGCAAATCAGCGAGGAGCGCGTCGACAAGGTGAAGGACGTGCTGAAGCCCGGCCAGCAGGTCACGGCCCGCGTGGTCAAAATCGATCGCGACGAGCGGCGTCTCGGCCTTTCGATCAAGGCCGCGAATTATTCCGAGGAACAGCTCGCCGCCGAGACCGCCACCTACGAGATGCTCAATCGCCAGAGCAGCGGCAGCGACATGATGAACCTGGGCGATATCCTCGACGAAGCAGCCAGCAAGGAGAACCAGCCTTAACCGCCGCTCGCGACTCCGCCGCGCCCGTCCGACGCGCGACGGCAGGCCTGCATTTCAGGCGCCCGGTCAGGACCGGGCGCCTTTCTTTTCCCCCGAACCTGGGAAGGGATCACTTGGCGGCCAGCAGCGCCTCCAGGGCCGCCTTCACCCGGGCGAAAGCATCCTTGAGGGCGGGCAGGTGCGTCGGCACGTCGCCCAGCGAACCCTGGCGGCCAAGCTGTTCGAGTCGTTCACTCAATGCGCGCAGCTGGTCAGCGCCGAAATTGGCCGAACTGCCCTTGAGACTGTGGGCCGCGAGCGTCAGCCGGCGGGCGTCGCCCTGCGCGAGGGAATGCTCGATTTCGGCAATGCGCTTGGGCGAGTCGTCGAGGTAGATCTGAACGAGATCGCGAAGAAAGGAGTCATCGCCAGGATTCAAGGCCCGCAGGGTCTCGATGGCGTTGGGGTCGAGGGGAGACGCGGAAGGCATGGGGAAGATCTGGTCGCGAATGGGCTGATGGGCGGGCAGCCGGACTGGCGGGTGGCGACGCACGTGAACCCACGGCGGGTCCAGCAAATCGCGGTCGGGGCCCGCTGCAACCGAAAAGGGCAGAGCCCCGAGCGCCGGCAACGATGGGTCGGCCCCTCTATCCCGCCCGGTGGACGGTGCCGGTCGCATCGCCGCGCCCACGGGAAAACAGGTCGGTCCAAGCGCTTGCGTGAGGCATCATATCATTAGATGCGGATACGATGATATTTTCCTTGCACTGGGACCGCGCGGCGTTTTTCTAGCCTGAAAATCATGGCAAATTCATTCGTTTTCTCTTCCGAGTCGGTGGGCGAGGGCCACCCCGACAAGGTGGCCGATCTGATCTCCGACAGTGTGCTGGATGCATGCCTGGAGCAGGATCCGCACAGCCGCGTCGCCTGTGAGACGATGGTGAAATCGAACATGGTGATCATCGCGGGTGAGATCACCACGCAGGCGAAATTGAACTACGAACAGGTCGTGCGCAGCGCCATCCGCGAGGTGGGCTATGTTCACGACGACGATGTTTTTCACGCCGACAGGGTTTTCATCAACAATTACCTGACACGCCAGTCGCCGGACATCGCGCAGGGCGTGGACGCGCGCGCCGCGGAGGGCAAGGAGACGGCCGAGCAGGGCGCCGGCGACCAGGGCTTGATGTTTGGCTACGCCTGCAACGAGACGCCCGAGATGATGCCGACCGCGATCATGTATGCCCACCGCCTCGGGCGCGAACTCACCAAGCTCCGCAAAGCCGGCGTTGTCGGCTGGCTGCGCCCCGACGCGAAGTCGCAGGTCTCCATCCGCTACGAAAACGACAAGCCGGTCAAGGTGGAGAACGTGGTGATCTCCACCCAGCACACCAAGGATGTCACCCATGCCGCCATCCGCGATTTTCTGATCGAGCACGTGGTCAAAAAGGTCATTCCCGCCGCGATGCTCGACGCGAGCACCAAGTATCTCATCAATCCCACCGGACGCTTCGTCGTCGGCGGGCCTGAAGGCGACTCCGGCGTGACCGGCCGGAAGATCATCGTCGACACGTACGGCGGCTGGGGCCGGCACGGCGGCGGTTGTTTCTCCGGCAAGGATCCCTCGAAGGTCGACCGCTCGGCCGCCTACATGTGCCGGTGGGTGGCGAAGAATATCGTCTCCTCCGGTCTGGCCGAGATCTGCGAGCTTCAGGTCG
>JBGOXZ010000135.1:0-6963 GCA_041479395.1 Opitutaceae bacterium | reverse complement strand
GCTCGCATTTCTGGGCCCGCGAGGTGCGTTCCCTCCATCGCGATCTGAGAAAGCCTGAGGCGGACCGGATCTGGCGGACGGCGATAATGAGAGCCAGTTCGCGGCGGAGTTCACCGCGCGGATCGGTGGCGGTTCTTGATCCAGCCTTCCACCACGGCGACGACGAAGATCACGCCCAATAGCGCGGCCTCGAAGCGCCCTCCTTTTCCCAAGAATCTCCTTGCTCCGCCGTCCCCCCTCCCCTTTCTCCTTCATGGCAACAGGGTTCGGTTGTCTCTGGCTGCCGCTTGATCCATGTCCCTCTCCCCGTTCAGCAGCCAGATCATCGCCGATGTGGGCATCAGCTTTGGCGATGAAGGCAAAGGCCGGCTCATCCCCGAGGTCGCCGAGGAACTGCGCCCGTCGCGCGCGCCCGTCTCGGTCGTGATCAAAGTCAACGGCGGCGCCAATTCGGGCCACACCGCCGCCGGCTTGAAGTTCAACCTGCTGCCATCCGGCGTGGCCGTGCCCTCCATTCCGCACCTCTGCATCGGCAGCGGCGTCGTCGCCGACCCGCGCAAGATCTGGTGGGAGACCAGGCTGCTCGAACACAAGGGCCATGCCGTGCTCGCCCGCCTGCTCATCGATGAGCGCACGCTGGTTTCCGACCTCACCCATCGCCTGCTCGACCTGGCGTGGGAGGACTACCGCACCAACGTCCTCCACGAGGAGCCGCGCGGCTCCACCGGCCGCGGCATCACACCGGCCTACGGCGACGAGATCGCCCAATGGCAGATCTGCTTCTCCGATTTCCAGGCCGGCCCCAACTATTTTGCGCGCAAGCTCGCCCAGCGCGCCGACCGCGCCCTGCACACGATCCGTCACGTCTGCCGCGTGAGCGAGGAGAGCTGGGCGGGCTTCTTCCAGAAGCTCACCGAGGCCGAGCAGCGGGCCAATCGCGAAAGCATCGACCTCGGTGTTTTCCCAGCGGAGGAGTTCGATTTCACCCGATTCCTCGGCGGCGAGCCGTTCACGCTGAACCTCGACCGGCTCACCGAGGCGTACTGGACCGCCGGCACGGCGCTCGCCGGGCACATTGGCGAGGTGCGCGAGCTGCTTCTGCGCGAGCTGGCCGCCGGACGGACCGTGATCGGCGAGTTCGGCCAGTCGTACTGGCTCGATAAACGCCAGGGTTTTTCGCCCAACGTCACGGCCTCACACACCTTCACGCCGGAGTTCCTCCAGTCGGCCGGGATTTCGCTGCAGCCCATCCACACCATCGGCGTGGCCAAGGCCTACGACACCAAGGTCGGCACGCACACGTTTCTCACGCAGATGGAGGACGCCCACCCGCTCTGCGTCCGCCTGAAGCAGCTCGAATACGGGTCGACCACCGGCCGGCAGAGGATGGTCGGCTGGTACGACGCGGTCGAGAAGGGCGACGCCCTGCGCTACGGCGGATTCCACGACCTGATGATCAACAAGCTCGACGCGCTCACGCATGCCGGCGAATGGCGCGGCGAGCTGCTGGTCTGCACCGCGTATCAAGCCGCCGACGGACGCGTTCACCACCACGTGCCGCGCAACGAGGCGGTGCGCAAAACCCTTCGTCCGGTATATAAGAGCTGCCCGGGTTGGTCGGAAGATGTCGCCGGTGTGCGCCGCTTTGCCGACCTGCCGCGCAACGCCCAGCGCTATGTCGGCGCAATGATGAAGGCCCTGCTCGAGGTCGCTTACGAAGGCTGCGCCTGGCCGGCCGTGTTGCCCAATCTCCGCTATCTCGGCGTCGGCCCGTTGCCGGCGCAGATCATCAAGGACGTGCCGGCGACGGCGGAACTCGTGCCACTGGCAGGATGGTAGCTGGCCGCGCGGAAACGGGAACCGCAGGCCGGGGCCGCCTCGGCACACCGTGGTTCTACGCGAGCGCGTTTGGGCCCAGCCGCTCTCTGAGGCACGGCTTGTCGCCACGCCCTCTTTCGTCGGGCTCGCGATGACAAGCGCACGTATGAAAGATACGGTTCAGAAATCCTGCAGCCGGCCCTCGCCGGCGCCGCGACCTGGTTCGATCCGTTCAAACACCTCGCCGGTCAGATAAATCGAACCGGTTACCACCACCGTTTCCTGCGCGCTGCCGATGGTGCAGCAATCCGGTCCGGGGAACACCTCGTCGACGGTCGTGCGCGCAATTCGACCGGCGAATTCGGGAGGGATGCAGTGTTCGAGTTCCGCATAACCGCAGGCGCGGGCCTGATGGGGAACCACGAGGTGGATCTCGCGGGCGTGGCGTGCGATCACCTCGAGCAACGCGCGGGCGCGATACTCGCCGAGCGCACCGGTCATGACCACCGGCTTCCGGCCGGTTTCCGCCCTGAGCTTGGTGAGATTGGCGTCCAGCACCTGCGCCCCCTCGGGATTGTGGGCGGCATCGAGAATAAGCGGACGCCCTCCGACCGTCAGGCGCTGCCAGCGACCCGGCCAGTTGGCGTGCAACAGCCCGCGGGCGACCACCTCGTCCGTCAGTCCCCAGCGCGCGGGCAGCAAACGTGCGACGAGCGCGGCCGTGGCGGCATTCCAGCGCTGATAGTCGCCCTCCAGATTCGTGCGCGGATAACGGGCCAGATCATCGCCAAATTCCTCCCGGACCGCGATCACCGGCGCGCGCCGCTCCGCCGCGATCCGCCGGATCACCTCCTCGGCCACGGCCGGCATGCGGCCCAGCACGACCGGCCGCGCCGGCTTGATGATGCCCGCCTTCTCCGCCGCGATCAGGTCAAGCCGGTCGCCGAGCAACTCGCAGTGGTCAAGTCCGATTGACGTGATCACCGCCACCTCGGGCAGCACGACGTTGGTGGCATCGAGCCGTCCGCCCAATCCCACCTCGACCATCGCAAGATCGACCTCGCGCCGCGCGAACTGCAGGAAGGCCATGGCCGTCATGAACTCGAAGAAGCTCGGATGATCTTCGGCGCTGAAGCGCGCCGGCTGCTCCGCCACCGGCCTCAGTTCGTTCACGTAGGCGACAATCTCCTCCTCGCTCAATAACTGGCGATTCACCTGCACGCGCTCGCCGAGCTTCACGAGGTGCGGCGACGTGTAGAGTCCCGTGCGCCAGCCGGCGGTGTGCAAGATGGCGTCCAGCATGGCCGACACCGAGCCCTTGCCGTTCGTGCCGGCCACATGAATGACCGGGTAGCGCCGCTCGGGATGCCCGAGCGCCTCGACGAAGACCTGCATCCGGTCGATGCCGAATTTGGCCCCCCGCACCTTGAGGCCGAAAAGGTATTCCTGGACCGGCGCGTAGCCGGAAAATGTCCCGGGCGCTTGCATGAAAAGACGCGAGTTCAGCAGGCCCGCGCGCCGGCGTCACGCCGTCTTTTGCCCCGCTCGTCAGGCGGCTCCGCCCGTCGCCGGCGGTTTCTTCTTCCCGTACAGTGCCAGCAGAATGTCCCGCAACCGATCGCGCATTTCCAGGCGGCTGACGATCTGGTCGATGAGCCCGTGCTTGAGGAGAAACTCCGCTCTTTGGAAGCCCGCCGGCAGCGTCTGCTTGGTGGTCTCCTTGATCACCACGGCGCCGGCAAATCCGATCAGCGCGCCCGGCTCGGCGAGGATGACGTCGCCGAGCGTCGCGAAGCTGGCGGTGACGCCGCCCGTGGTCGGATCCGTGAGGATGGAGATGAACGGAAGTTTCGCCGCCGCGAGCCGCCCGAGCGCCGCGCTGGCCTTCGCCATTTGCATCAACGAAAAGATGCCCTCCTGCATGCGCGCCCCGCCCGCCGCGCTGAAAATGAGGCACGGGATTTTCTCGCGCAGCGCCGTTTCGATGGCGCGCGTGATCTTTTCCCCCGTCGCGCCGCCCATCGAACCGCCGCAGAAGCGGAAATCCATGACGGCCACGGTCACGGGCATGCCGTGGATCCTGCCCGTGCCGCACACGACCGCCTCGGTCAGGCCGCTCTCCTTTTCGTATTTCTTGAGCCGCTCCGGATAGGGCTGCGAATCCACGAACCTCAGGGGATCGGCCGCCCGCACCCCCGCCGCCAATTCCTGGAACGTGTCCGGATCGAGCAAGGCCTTGAGGCGATCGTGCGCCGCGATGCGGAAATGATAGCCGCTCTTCGGCACCACCATCTGGTTGGCCTCAAGATCCTTGTTGAAGACGATCTCGCCGGAGAGCGGACATTTCACCCAAACCCCCTTGGGAATGTCCTTCTTCTTGGCGGCAATCGTGGGGTACTGGGGCTTGTTGAAATGCACCATGGGCGAAATCAGCCGTGGCCGAAGGTGACGACGTCGAGATTCAGGCAGCCGGCGCGGCGGAGCACGGCCGCGCAGGCGTTGAGGGTGGAACCCGTCGTGAAGACATCATCAATGAGAACGTAACGTTCCGCGGTGTTTATGGCCGCCCCGACCCGCAAGGCAAAGGCATTTTTCAAGTTCGCCTGGCGGGTGCGCCGGTCGAGGGCGGTCTGCGTCGGCGTGTCGACGACGCGGCGCAGCGGCTCCTCCACGCGCGTGCCGGCGCCCCCGGCCGCCGCGAAGCATCGGGCGAGAAGCCGGCTCTGGTTGTAACCGCGCTCGCGCTCCTTGCGCGGATGCAGCGGCACCGGCACCAAGACTGCGCCGCGCAGATAGTCGGCGAGGTGGGATGTGGTGCGGATCAAAGCGGCGATGTCGTCCAGCACATGGAGTGCGCGATGGTACTTGAGTGCATGCACCAGCGAGCGCGCCGGACCGGCCAGCAGCACGCAGGTGCGACCCTCCCCAAACGCCGGAGCGAGCTCCGCGCAGTGCAGACACCGCCGCTCGCCGTGCACCTCCCCGTAGAAGGGGTGCCCGCACACGTGGCAATGCGGCGGCTGCACGAGGGCGATCAGCGGCTCGCACCGCGCGCACAGATGCCGCAAGCCGCCGCCTTCCACCAATCCGCCGCAATGCACGCAGACCGGAGGAAACAGCAGATCGCCCGCCGTGCGCCACAATCCCTTGAGCGTGCCGGGCGCTGTCATGGTTCGTTTCAATACCGCACGCGCGCCAGAAATAGCCCCTGCGCCGGCGCGGTCTGGATGGCGTGGGTGCGCCGGGCGCCGCGCAGGATCGCCGCGACCTGCGCGGGCGTGAGCTTCCCCTGCCCCACGGCGACCAGCGCGCCCACCAGACTGCGCACCATCTTGTAGAGAAATCCGTCGGCCTCTGCGGTGATGCGCAGTCGTGCGCCGCGCCCGGTCACGTCCAGCCGGCGCAGGCGGCGCACCGTGTCTTCCCGTTCGACCCCGTTGCAGGCCGAGAACGCCCGGAAATCGTGGCGGCCCGTAAGGCGGCGCGCCGCCGCGCGCATCGCTTCCACGTCGAGCTTTTGGTGAATCGACCAGCAAAAAGGCAGGAGGAAGGGATCGGCCGGCCCGCCGTGATGCAATTGATAGAAATAGATTTTGCCGACGGCCGAGAACCGCGCATGGAACGCATGCGGCACGGGGCGCGCCGACCGCACCTGGATGGCCGGGGGCAACCCGCCGCGGAGGGCCGCCAGCAGCTTGGCGGGGCCGTGCGTCCACTCCGCGTCCAAGTGAAACACCTGCCCGCGCGCGTGCACGCCGGCATCGGTGCGGCCGCTGCCGTGGATGCGCACGGCGCGGCCGAGCATCCATTTGAGCCGGCGTTCGATGACGTCCTGCACCGCGTTGCCGTCCGGCTGGCTTTGCCAGCCACTGAAGCCCCGGCCGTCGTAGGCGCAGACGCATTTCCAGCGTTGAGTGGCAGGTGTCTTGTCCATGGTTATGTCGGAGGGAGCGTGCGCGCGATGGAGTCGCCTGCCAGCCGGCCGCTACTCCGAATGAGATGGCGCCGCCGGCGGCGGGAAGCGCTGGTTCAGAAAATCCTGCAGGATGAGGCAGGCGGCGCGCGAATCGATCAGGCCGGACGCTCGCAGGGCCCGTCGTTTGTGCTTGGGGATCGACTGCTCCGCCTCATAGGAGGTCAGCCGCTCGTCCACCAGATGCACCGGCAGGCCAAAGGCCGTCCGAAGCCGGGCGGCGAGCGTCTCGGCCTCCTTCGCCTTCCGGCCGGCGGTGTCATCCATGTTGAGCGGATGGCCGAGCACGAGATCGGTGATGCGCCGCTGGTGGATCAGGGCGGCGAGTTTCCCCAGCCGTTTCTGTGGCGATACATCGGTCAGGGCGGGCAGCGGCGTCGCCACCCCGAGTTCGTCGCCGTAACTCAGACCGACGCGCTTCTCACCGTAATCGATGCCGAGACAACGCATGCGTCAAAGCAGCTTGCAGCCGTGTGGATCCGCCTGAAGCCGCTTGAGCAGCTTCTTGAGGTGTCCCGCCTTCTCCCAAGTGCAGACCAGCGTGGCATCGGGCGTATGCACGATGACCAAATGGTCGGCGCCGAGGACGGCGGTGAAATGGCGGTCATCATTGATGACGATGTTATGGCTGCCTTCCTCAACGATCGCCCGTCCGAGGATGACGTTGCCAGCTGCATCCTTGGCGGAGTGCCGGCTCACCGCCGTCCACGAACCGACGTCATCCCAATCAAACGTCGCCGGGAAAACGACGACATTGTCCGCCTTCTCCAAAATCGCGTAGTCGACCGCGATCTTCGGCAGTGTGGGATAGACCTTGCGCAGCGCCTGCGTCAACGACTTGCCCGTCTCCAACGCCTCGCCGATTTTCGCCAGGCCCGCAAAAACCGCGGGGGCATGCCGGGCAAAAGCCTCCAAGACGACGCTGGCCCGCCAGACAAAGATGCCCGGATTCCAATAATAGTCGCCCGATGCGAGGTAACCCTGCGCCACTTCGAGCGAGGGCTTTTCCACAAACCGCCGGGACTTGAAGATGACCCGACCCCGAACGGTGCGCCACGGTTCCGCGCGCTGAATGTAGCCATAAGCGGTCGAAGGTTCGGTCGGGGGCACGCCGATCAGCACGATGACAGGCGCCGCCTCGGCGGCGGCAAAGGCCGCGCGCAAATCGCGCT
>JBGOXZ010000134.1:0-6963 GCA_041479395.1 Opitutaceae bacterium | reverse complement strand
CCAAGGAAACGCTCCAGTAATCGCAGGGCACGATCGCCGTCGGACCGGTTTGCTCGGACGCCCTGCCGCCGTCACGCCATCGCCGCCCCGGATCACCGCCACGATTTTCCCGCGCCATGACCTTCCACCAGCTCACGACCATCGCCGGCAAGGTCGTCGCCGCCACCCAGCGCCGGCTGCCTCCAGCCGTGCGGGAACCGGCGCTGCGCGTGCCCGTCTGCTATGAACCCCAGCCCAACGACGACATTCTCGCCGAGGGATGGGAACCCGACATCCTCGGCCTCTTCGTGGGCCCGCCGCACAGCGCCGATCCCGGCGACCCGGAGCCCCTCCCGCCGCAAATCCTGCTCTTTCTCGAAAACATCTGGGACTATGCCGAGGGTGATGAAAACATCTACCGCGACGAGGTGCGCGTGACCTACCTGCATGAACTGGGCCACTATCTGGGCTGGGACGAGTCGGATCTCGAAACCCGGGGGCTGGACTGAGGCGGGTGGGCGCGTGCCAGTCTCCCCAGATGGGCTCCACCTCGAAGATATCCCCTGCCGCCCGTGTCCGTCGGGGTTTCGAGGCGGCCACTTTGTCGTCTTGCAGCGCCCCCCACTCTGCTCTTTTCATTCCTCGCCATCCGTGGCATAGCTGACGCTGCCTCCCGGGATACCTCTGGGAACATCTCCGCCCGCCGCGCATCCATTCTCCCATGAAAAGACTCCTGCTTCTCGCCGTCGCGCTCTCGCTGGTCTCCGCCGCCGGCGCGGCGCCATTCAAACGCGCCGACTATGTCGCCCGCCTTCAGACCTGCGAGGCGATCCTCCAGGACACCATGCTCTATCCCGCCCGCGCTATTCCCGCGGACGTGCTCCACCGTGCCAAAGGCATCGTCATCGTGAACCAGGTGCACGTCGGCTTGCTGCTCGGCGTGAAGGACGGCTGGGGGGTGGCGCTCGTCAAGAAACCCAACGGCCAGTGGAGCGTTCCCATGTTCATCAAGGCCGGCGAGCTCAGCTTCGGACTGCAGGCTGGCGGCAAGACCGTCGAGACGGTCTATGTCCTGATGGACGACGCCTCAACGCACCTCCTCTTCAATTCGCGCTTCAAATTCGGCCTGGACGCCAAGGCCGTCGCGGGCCCGCACTCCGCCGAGGCCGAACGCTCGACCGAGACGTTTACCGCGCAGGTGCTCGTCTATTCCAGTGTCAAGGGCTTCTACGCCGGTGCGACCGTCAAGACGGGCAGCATGTCGCCCCTGATCGAGGCCACGCAGCAGTTCTATAACACGGAATACGGCATCCCGGAGATCCTCTTCAGCGACTGGGTGGCGGCACAGCCCGAGGCGCAGCCCCTGATGAACTACCTCCAGCGGCTCAGTCCCTGAGGCAAGGGTAGCCATTCTTGCTGTGTAGGAAGCTCGCTTGCGAGCGACCTCCCTTCGTAGGAAGCGCGCTTGCGCGCGATAATCGGTCGCGAGCAACCCTCCTCCGGGGGAGGGGCGCCCGGAGCGGGGGGGTGTCACCCGCGCAATTCGCGCAGATACGCCACGAGTGCCGTCAGCGCGGCGTCGGCCGCCGCGTCCTGCATCTCCACCCGCGCCGCGCCCGGCCGCTCCACCTTTCCCTGGCGCAACCACAACGCATGGTCGGCGCGCCGGTGCGCGAGCGCCCAGTAGGCCAGCGGCTGCATTACGCCGCGCTCCGGCGCCGGCTCGGCGTACCCAGTGGTCGCCAGCGCCAGATCGCTGCCGAAGAAGGCACACGCCCCGCGCGCCATCTGCTCCGCCACCGCGGGAGAGACGGCGTTGACCTGTTCCGCGTGCGCCCGGTCCACGCCCAGGTGCCGCACCTTCTGCGGGATTGTGTAGGCGGTGAGACCACCGAGAAAAAAGTCCGATGCGCCGGAGATCGCGCCGATCCGCGCCTGCAGCCAGCCGCAGGTCAGGCTCTCGGCCACGGCCAGCGTGAGCCGCGGCGGTCGGAGCAGGAGATCCTTGAGTTCGTTCACAGCAAAGGGTGCAAAAATCCAGTCAGCCCGGGCTGCCCGGTGCCGCCTCACTCGATCTCGATGCCCACGGGGCAGTGGTCACTGCCTAAAATCTCGGGCGAGATCCAGGCGCGCTTCAGCCGCGGGCGCAACGCCGCCGAAATGCTGAAGTAATCGACGCGCCATCCGATGTTCCGGGCGCGGCAGTTCATCATCTGGCTCCACCACGTGTAGTGTCCACCGCCCTTCTCAAACTCGCGGAAGGTGTCGATGAATTCCTCCGCCAGCAACCCGCTGAAACTCTCCCGTTCCTCGTCGGTAAAGCCGGCGTTGCGCCGGTTCGTCTTGGGATTGGCGAGGTCGATCTCGGTGTGAGCCACGTTGAGATCGCCGCAAAACACCACCGGCTTTTTCTTCTCCAGCCGCTTGAGGTATTTCAGGAACGCCGGGTCCCACGTTTTCACGCGGTAGTCGAGCCGCGTGAGACCGCGCTGCGAGTTGGGCGTGTAGACCGTCACGAGCCACCAATCGGGGAACTCCGCGGTGATGACGCGGCCCTCGTGGTCGAGCGGCGCCACCCCAAGACCGAACGTCACGGCGAGCGGTTTTCGGCGAAAAAACATCGCCGTGCCCGCGTAGCCCTTCTGCTGCGCGGAATTCCACACCACCTCGCAGCCCCGCGGCCACGGCACGTGCTGCACGTCGCCGGGCTGGCACTTGGTTTCCTGGAGGCAGAACACGTCGGCCTTCGCCGCCTCCATGGTCTCGAGCAATCCCTTCTTCAGCACCGCCCGGACACCATTGACGTTCCACGAGATGAGTTTCATGCGCCCCGTAATCATCGCCTTTCTGTGTCATCGATTCAACCTTGGGATTGCCTTGCCGGCCGGAACACCGTCTCTTGGGCGCGCACATGTCCGTCTTTCACCACCTGCCGCTCGGGCGCCGCATCCCGGACCGCCTGCACGCGGTCTCGGTCAGCCTGCCCACGCTGCGCGATCTGGTCGGCTACGAGAAAAAGGATCCCACCGTCGTCCGGCACATCACGCAGGGCTACCCGCGGTTCGTGCTGCATCCATGCCTGCGCCAGCTCACCGAACACCTGGTGCGGCGGCATGGCCTCGCCGGCCGGACGCTTTGGCTCACGGCGTCGGCGCGCAGCGCCGCTGCGCTCGCCGTGCACCTGGCTGGCGGGCCGCAGGGTCGCCGCTCCGAAATCACCCTATTTGCCGCCGACCCTTCGACCGGCTCAGGGCAGGCCGGCCTGCACGGTGTGGTTCACCCGGATAACCCTGACCTGTTCAACGAGGCCAAGACCTTTCTCCAAAACACCGGCATGTTTCTCGGATCGCGTGAGGCCGAGGACGTTCTCGTGCGGCTGGGGGTGATGCGGGCCGCCGAGCCGGAGGCGCTGTTCACCGGCGACGCCCGGGCCGAGATCAACCGCGTGTTGCGCCGCGCTCTGCCAGGGGCGGGCGCCGCCGACCTGTTTCCCGCCTGCAGCGGCATGAACGCCATTTACGCCGGCTTTCGCGCGGTGAGCGCGGTGCAGGCCGCCCGCGGCCGGACGGTCTGGGTGCAACTCGGCTGGCTGTATCGCAACACGATCGCCCTCCTCAGGCGATTCACCCCCGATCCCGCGCGCGACTATGTATACCTGCCCGACGTGTATAACCGCGCGGCCCTCGAACGGGTCTTGGCAGAAAAGGGCGACCACATCGCCGGCATCTTTGCGGAGACACCGACCAACCCTTTGATTCAAACGCCCGACGTGCCCGCGCTGGCCGCCCTCGCCCGCCGGCACGGCGCCAGACTGATTCTCGACCCCAGCATCGCTTCGCCGTTTTGCGTCGACGTGCTCGCCCACGCCGACCTCCTAGTGAACAGCCTCACAAAATTCGCCGCCAGCGAGGGCGACATCATGGCGGGCCTCGTGGCGGTGAATCCCACCGCCCCCGACGCCGATGCCCTCCGCCGGCGCCTCGTCCAAGAACTGGAGCCGGTCTATCCGCGCGATCTCGCCCGGCTCGCGGCGGAGATCGGCGGCTACGAACAATTCGTGGAGAATCTCAATGCCACCACACCCCGGATCGTCGCCTTCCTCGAGTCGCACCCGAAGGTGAAACGGGTCTACTGGCCGCTCTCACCCGAGGCGCGTGCCAACTATCTCCAAATCGCCCGTTCGCCCGAGGCGGTCGGCGGCATGCTCAGTTTCACGCTGAGAACGCCGCTGGCGCCGTTCTACGACGCCGTGCGCCTGCCGAAGGGGCCGAGCTTCGGCATGAAAAACTCGCTCATTTCGCCCTTCATCTACATTGCGCATTACGACCTCGTGAAGAGCGCCGCCGGCCGCGCCGAGCTGGCCGCCAGCGGCATCGATCCTGACCTGCTCCGCCTCTCGATCGGCGCTGAGCCGGTCGATGAGATCATCGCCGCCCTCGCCGATGCACTGGGGGAGTGACGACGAGACCACCACGGAGGAAACGGATGGGCCCCAGGATGGCGGACTTCATGTCATTCCGAGCACAGCGAAGAATCCATCGTGGCATCGCTGGCCCCTTCGATCGACTCGAGCTGGATGCTTCCCTTCGTTCAGCATGACAGGCTTGGCGTTGACTCGTTAGATCCACGCAATCCGCGGTTGAAGGCTTCGCCCTGCACGCTCAACGCCAGACGCCAAGGATCGCGCCCTGCAACACAAAGAGCGCGATTTCGTGCCCAATGTTGATGGCCTGCAGCCGCAGCGAGCGGTTTGACGCGTACTACCGTGCGCGCAGTCAGGACGATTCCCGCGCCCGCCCCCCGGAGGATGGAGATACCGGCCGCGCTCCTTCAGCTGATCTATCGCCTTGAGGCCACCAGCTCCATCGGGACGGTGGAGGTCTCCACGCTGACCTCATAGGTGATGGAATTGAGCCGCCTCGATCAACGCTTGAGGCATCGGCTGCAGAACGCTCCAGCAAATGTGCTTGCGGGATTGAGCTTGAGGAAGCTCATGGCTCTCTCCCACAACCGAGCCGACCTGCAGTTTGAGCTGATTCGTGCATGGGGGATTCAGTTCTGACATAGAGTAGCCCAAATCCACCGTTTCGGTGGACCGGGCCGGCCATTTGCGCCAGCAGCACCACCAATCCCGCCTTTCGCTGCGTGCGCGATGGGTGAGGGCGGGCGATAAGACGTCAGCTCTGGTCGTTTGAGGATTTGGAAGACCCGAAGCGGGTTTTGACCACGGAGTTGATAGCGCGCACGGCGGCAAAGACGAGCGGGCCCCAGCGCACGAGCAAGCCCAGGATCTTCAGGCGGGGGAAAACCGTGCGCTTGACGAGGAAGCCCAGCGGCACGACCGCGAACTGCGCGAGCGGCGAGAGCCGCCGCCAGAATGCCAGCATCCGGTCCAGCCACTCCAAGGGCTGCGCCACCCGGGCCGCGGCCTCTGCGCATTGGGCGCGGCGGAGGGCAATGTCCCGCCGCAGCGCGGCCTTGTGGGCGGCGAGCCGGGTCAGCTCTCGGTCCGGATACATGCGCGGTCTTCCCCGATTTCGTGCAACGTGGCAGCGAACGGGTTCGGCTGGCGCGCGAGGTAGCGGCGAAACGCGATGATGATCACCACCAGCGCCCCCGCGTAGAGTATCGTCAGCCCGCCGAGCACGGCGAGGCGGGCGCTTTCCCAGAAGAGATACACCAGTGTGAGGCTGGCGAACGTGATCGCCATCATGCCCGCAAAGACGGCTGCGCTGATCCAGACGAAGGTCTGGATCAGGCGGAATTTCTCCTCCTGCAGCTCGACCGTGAACAGTTTGATCCGGTCCTGCACACTCGCCAGGAAACCGTCACCGAGCGACCGGAGCGAACTGAGGAAACCCGCGCGACCGGGTGTGGCCGTTTCCATGGCGGGACCGGCTATTTGCTGCGGCGGCCCAGGAGCACCCCGATGAGGAGGCCGACGCCGGCCGCGATCGCCAGCGACTGGTAGGGATTCGCGCGGATGGCCTCGTCGGTGTATTTGGCCCCGGCGATGACCTTCTTCCGCGCCCCGGCGTAGGCATCGGCGAAGCGCTCCTGCGCGGCGACGAAGCGCGCGCGCAATGAGTCGATGGCCTCGGCCGATTGTTCGGTCACGGAGTCGGCAATCATGGCCTCGGCCTCGGCGACGAGCGCTTGCAGGTCGTGAAGGAGTTCCTTGGGCGTATGGGCGGTGTCTTTGTTATTTTTCATGAGTAAGGGAGGTGGATGGGTTGTGACGGATGGAAAGTCGGCTGGGCCGGGTGTGGTTTTCGGTTCAAACAGCCGGTCTCCCGCCGCGGAACAGCGAGAACACAAACAGCACGAGGAAGACAAGGAAGAGCACCTTGGCGATCGTGGCGGCGGTGCCCGCGATGACACCGAAGCCGAGGATGCCCGCGATCAGGGCGATGATGAGGAAGATAATGGCGTAGCTTAACATGGGAGTGGATGATTAAGGGTTGGAGTGAGAGTTGGGCTAGGGTGATTTCGATCCGCGCAGCAGACCGCCCGCCCCGATGGCGGCCGCCACGATGCCGCCGATCAGCAGCCAGATGGATTTGTCCGTGGGTGAACCGGTAAAGAACCGGGAGAAATCGGAACCAAGCGAGTTCGAAGCATTGATTCCGTAGATGATCAGGGCGATGCCTCCGGCAAGGAGGGCGAGGGAGATGACTTTAATCATGTTTTTAAGGGTTGGATGATTTCAGATTGGGTTCGTTTTCCGCTCTGGACTGAAAAACATGCGGCCAACAAGAGTTGGCCGCATGGGTCCGATAAATTTGGCCGCCACCGCGCAGCCAGCGGGGCGGGACTCAGTTTTTCACCGTCATGCCATTGTCCACGGATTTGACGCCGCGGATGCTCTGCGCGAGTTTGCCGACGAGGGACTTTTCCGCATCGTTGGCGGCTACGCCCGTGATCACGACTACGCCGTCAGTGGTGGTGACCTTGGTCTTGAGCGCGCTGGTGGACTTGTGGCTG
>JBGOXZ010000133.1:0-7016 GCA_041479395.1 Opitutaceae bacterium | reverse complement strand
CTGCGTGAGCGCGATGAGCGCGAACAGGTTTGTCTCGAAGTTGCGGCGGATGAGCTCCACCGGCACCAGCTCGACCGGGCCGCGTGTGCCATAGCCGGCGTTGTTCACCAGCGCATCGATGCGGCCGAATTTCTTGAGCGCTTCGTTCACCAGACGGCGCCGGCCAAGGTCGTCCGTCACATCGGCGGCGACCGCCAGGACGCGCTGGCCGGAAGGATCGAGTTCGCGCGCGAGCGCCTCCAGCCGGTCCGCCCGCCGGGCGGCGATGACCAGCTTCGCGCCGGCGCGGGCCAGCCGCCGGGCGGCGGCCTCGCCGATCCCCGACGACGCCCCGGTGATGATGACCACTTGATCAACCAGTGAACGCATGGAGCCGGATGGTGTCGAAAGCGGGCGCCCGCGTCGAAACGAAACCGCGCGATCTTGCGCCACGTCCCCAATCGCGGTCTAACTGGTTCCTGTCATGTCCAAATGCCTTTCCCTCCTCGTTGCGCTCCTGCCCCTCGGGGTTCGCGCCGACGTCACGCTCGCGCCTCTCTTCACCGACCATGCGGTGTTGCAGCAGGACAAGGCCGTGCCGATCTGGGGACAGGCTGCGCCCGGCGAGGCGGTCACGGTGACCTTCCGCGACCAGACCGTGCAGGCCACCACGGGCAAGGACGGCCGCTGGATCGTGTATCTCGATCCCCTCAAACCCGGCTCACCCGGCGAACTCGTCGTGAGCGGCAAGAACACGCTCAAGCTGCAGGACATCGTCGGCGGCGAGGTGTGGGTGTGCTCCGGCCAGTCCAACATGGAGTTCAGGGTGTGGGGTCCGAAGGGCGACGTCTTCCGCGTGGATAACGCCGATGAGGAGGTCGCCGCGGCCCAGTTTCCCCTCATCCGGCACTTCAAGGTCGACCGCGCCGTGGCCGACCGGCCGGCCGACACCGCCAACGGCGCCTGGATCGTGTGCAGCCCCGAAACCGTCGGGCAGTTCACCGCCGTCGGCTATTTTTTCGCCCGCGACCTCCAGCAGAAGCTCGGCGTGCCCATCGGCGTCATCAACGCCACGTGGGGTGGCACGGCGATCGAATCGTGGATGAGCGAGGCCGCGCTCAGGAGCGACCCGACCTTCGCCGTCGTGGACGAGCGCTGGAGCAAGGCGCTGGTCGACTGGCCGGCCAAGGTGGCGGCGTATGAGGCCGCGCGCGCCGCTCAGGAGAAAGACGACGCTGCCGCCAAGGCCGCCGGCCCCGCGAAATACGCCGAGTTCCTGAAGAACAAGCCGTGGCTGCCTCCGCCCCCAAGTCCCACCAGCCCGGATGCGCCGCGCAGCCTTTTTAACGGCATGATCAATCCGCTCCTGCCGTACGCGATCCGGGGCGGGCTTTGGTACCAGGGCGAATCCAATGATTCGCGCCCGGCCGAGTATCATGCGCTGCTGGCGGCGATGATCACTTATTGGCGCGCGCACTGGGGCCAGGGGGATTTTCCGTTCTATTTTGTCCAGCTCCCCAATTACGCCGGCGGCGACCCCGCGGGCACCAACTGGGCTCGGCTGCGCGAAGCGCAGGCGCAGGCGCTCAGCCTGCCCAACACGGGCATGGCGGTGACGATCGACCTCGGCGACCCCGGCAACGTACACCCGCGCAACAAGCAGGAGGTCGGCCGGCGCCTCGCGCTCATCGCCCGCCACCAACTTTATGACATACCGGGCGACTGGTGCGGGCCGATGTTCAAGTCCGCCGAGCGCGAAGGCGCGGCGATGCGCGTGCACTTCGATCATGCCGAGGGCGGGCTCGTGGCGCACGAGAAGCCGCTGGCGGCTCTCTTGATCGCGGGCGCCGACCGGCAATTTCATCCCGCCGCGGCCCGGATTGAGCGCGACACGATCGTGGTTTCCGCGCCCGAGGTGAAGGAGCCGGTGGCGGTGCGCTACGCCTGGGCCAACGCGCCCGAGGCCAACCTTTTCAACGGCGCGGGCCTGCCGGCCGCACCATTTCGCACCGATGATTGGTGAGCGTGTCCTGCGTGGTCAAACTCGCGAGAGTTTGGGTTTCCCGGCGCGATTGATTTTGTCCAGACTTCTGCGAGTCTCACTACGCCCCTGTCTCTACACGGAATCATTCAATCAAACCACGATTTCGCTCCATTCCCCCCATAAGACCGTTTGGTGAGCTTTGTAGGAGCCTGCTCGCCCGTTCGACAGGCTCAGGGCCCCGAGCTTGTCGAGGGGCAGGCGATTTCTCCTCTACATCCTCCTTCGCCGAGGCTACGGAGGACGGGTCGCGAGCACCTGTCCGCCGTAGCTTCATGCGAAGGCGGAAGCTCGCTCCTACAACTGCATGACATCTAAGAAAACCCTCCGTCAACCGTCTTACCCTCATCAAGGAGTGCTCTCTCTCTTATGAAAATCCTGCGTCTGCTCCCGCTCTTCCTGATTGCTTCTTCCCTTTTTCTGCGCGCGGCGCCCGTCGAGTCGCGCCTCACCGCCGCCACCGTCTACGCCGACCGCGCGGTGGTCACGCGTCTCGCCACGGTCGAGCTGGCCGTCGGCGAACACGCGATCGCCTTCGAGCGCCTGCCGGCCGGACTGCTCGACCAGTCGCTGCAGGCCTCCGGTCGCGGCACGGCCGGCGCCACCATCCTGGATGTCAATGCGCAGACCGTTTACGTCGACTTCACGCCCAATGCCCGCGTCCAGGAACTGGAGGAGCAGTTGCGCGGGCTGCAAAAGCAGCAGCGCACCCTCGACGACCGCGCGCAGATTCTCAACGACCAGCGCGAGTTCGTGAAGCGCATGCTCGCGGCTTCGACCGGCACCATCATCTATCCGCTCGGCGCCGACGCCACCCGCGGCGGCACGGCCGCGCGGCCCACGCTCGACGAGTGGCAGAAACTTTACACGTACTCCGAGGAGACTTTCGGCAAGATCGCCGCCGAACTGCTCTCGCTCGACAACCAGCGCGAGGACTTGAAGGCGAAGCAGACGGCCGTTGAGCAGCAGCTTAACGAACTGCGCGGCGCGAGCGGCAAAAGCTTCAAGACGGTCACCGTGCGCGTGGCCGTGACCGCGCCCGGCCGGCTCGACCTCACGCTCAAGTATGCCGTGCCCGGCGCGAGCTGGGCGCCCTCGTATGATGCGCGTCTCCACATGGCGGATCGCGCCGTGGAGCTGGCGTATTTCGGCCTCGTGCGCAACGCCACCGGCGAGGACTGGACCGACATCGCTCTTACCCTCTCCACCGCGCGGCCGAATCTCGGCGGCGGCGCGCCCGAGCTGCGGCCATGGATCGTGGATGTGGCGCGGCCGGTAACGCTAAACGTGTCCGCGCCCTTGCTCCCCCGGCGCGAAATGGCGAAGGTCGCCGGCGCTGTTCAGGCCTTCAACCAGGCGGCCGCGGCACCGGCTCCGAACGAAGCAGAGGAGGACAAGGACGCCGGTTTTCTCGCCGCCGCGGTCGAGGCCGGAGCGACGAGCGCCACATTCAAAGTCCCTGTCGCCGTGACCCTGCCGAGCAACAACACCGTGCAAAAGGTCAGCATCGCCTCGGCTAAGCTCACCGCCAACCTCCAGTACCAAGCCACGCCCAAGGTGATGGAGACCGCGTTCCTCAGCGCCTACGCGAACAACACCACCGACTATCCTTTCCTCGCCGGCGCGATGAACACCTTCCTCGACGGCACCTTCGTGGCCGCCAGCCGGCTCAAGACCGTCATGCCCGGCGAGAAGTTCGAGCTCCAGCTCGGCGCCGACGAAGGCATCGCCATCAAGCGCAAGCTTGTGAACCGCTTCAGCGAGGACACGGGGCTCATGAGCAAGGGCCGCCGCGTCACCTACGAATACCTGGTCACTCTCACGAACAACAAGAAGACGGCCGAGCGCGTGGTTTTCAAAGAACCGCTGCCGGTGTCGCGCAACGAGAAGATCGAAGTCGCGTTGCTCACGCCGGCTGAAGGTGACGTGGGCACAAAGGAGAAGCCCAAGGACGTCACCCGCGAGGAGGACGGTAAGCTCGTTTGGCGGCTCGACTTCAAGCCCGGCGAGAAGCGCGAAATCCCGCTGAAGTTCAGCGTCGGATTCCCCGGCGACCTGAACGTGTCCGGCTTGGAATAAGGCGGATCCGAAATGCTGTAGGGCGGGGTCGCTGACCCCGCCAAAGAGAAATGTCGTGTCGGGTCAGACTCTCGGTAGGGCGGATTATCATAATCCGCCGAGCAACGAAAAATGTATTTCATGCCCGGCGCGTTAGGGATAACGCGCCCCACCTTCATCGATGCGCGCCAGCCGTCAGAACCGGAAATTCACCCCGGCGCCGTAGGACATGTTCGCCTTGTTGTCGCGACTGAGCGAGGCGCCGAGCCCCCACTGGTCGGTGAACCAGTAGTTGGCTTTCACCCCGTAGCCCCACTTGTTGTTCACGTGAAGCGAAGTGGCATCGGTATAGCTCACAAACGGCGTGATCGAGAGTTCCTTCGTGGCCTGAAACTCCACACCGGTGTCGAAACTGTACAGGAACGAGTTGTCGCTGATTCCAGCGGTCTTCGTCCAGAACCAGCCGGCACCGACGCTGAAGAACGGGCGTCCCCACGCGAGGTCGGGCATGAAGGCGACTGCACTGGCCTCGAACGATTGCTGCCGGGTACGGCTGCCCGAGATTTTCGAACTCCAGGCGTCCCCGAAGCCCAGGTTGAAGTCGAATCCCTTATTCAGCGGCTGATTGTAGTCGAAGCTCAACCCCTGGAGGTTGACTGACGAATTGTTGAGATCGGTGTAGCCATATCCGACTCCGACATAGGTCTGTCCGAGCAGGCCTTTCCCGATTTCGGCCGAGGGCGCCGGGGTGCTGGCGCCCGTGGTTTGTGCCCAGGCCGAGGCCGTGAGGCCAAGGACCGCAGCGATGGTGAGCAGGAGGGTTCTAATGGTGGTTTTCTGAGTCATGTTTTTTTAGGTTAGGGTCCCCGAGATGATCGCGGACTTGAGGAGTTCGACCATCCGACCCAAGAAAGTTCCGTTCTGCCTCCGCGATAATAAGGATAATCCGCCGCGCCCTGATCAGATGGAACCAACCGCAACCATTTGTGTCCTCCATCTTGAACCTTGAATCAGCCGGCGGCGGCGGTTTTCGTTCGCCGCATGATCACGACCATCGGCTTCGACGCCGACGACACGCTCTGGCACAACGAGTCGATCTTCGAGGCCGCGCAGGAGAAATACCGCGCGCTGCTCGCGCGCTGGCACGACGCCGCCACCATCGACCGCCAGCTCTTCGCCACCGAGATGCGCAACCTCGAACTGTATGGTTACGGCATCAAGGCCCACGCGCTCTCCTGTATCGAAACCGCCATCGAACTCAGCCGCGGCGACATCCGCGCCGCGGAGATTCGCGAAATCATCGCCTACGCCAAGGAAATGCTCGCCCACCCGGTCGAGCTGCTCGCGGGCGTGGCCGAGACGATCCCGCAGCTCGCGCAATCCTTTCAGTTGCTCCTCATCACCAAGGGCGATCTGCGCGACCAGGAGCGCAAACTCGCGAAATCCGGCCTCGCTCACCATTTCAAACACAACGAGGTCGTGACGGAGAAGGATGTCGCCGCCTACGCCCGCGTCCTGCGCCACCTGCAAATCCCTCCCGGCCAGTTTCTGATGGTGGGCAACTCGCTGAAGTCCGACATCCTGCCGGCGCTCGAACTCGGCGCGTACGCCGTGCACATCCCCTATCATTTGCTCTGGCAGGCCGAACAGGCCGCGCCGCCGCCGCCGGCCTCCGCGGCGAACCGCTTTTCCCAGCTGCAGACGCTGCGCGAGCTGCCGGCGCTGGTGGCGCGGCTGAACGCACCGGCGTGAAGTCATGACCGCGAGACTGCGGCCAGACTTGTGAACGTTTGGCGTTGTCTGTCGGTACCATCGCAAAAACCTCACCGGTTTCGCGGCGTTTCCGCCGGCGCCACTTGCGAATCCGCCCTTCCCGGTTATGGCTTCCGCATGCGCACTTTCCTTGGTCTGCTTACCACCATGGGCTTCCTCACCATGTTCACCACCACGCGGGCCGAGCCGCTCGATGTCGGCGCGCCGGCTCCCGCCGTCACCGGTGTCACCGACACCGGTGACAAACTCGATCTCGGTGCCACCTACCAAAAGGGCTACACGCTCGTCTATTTCTTTCCCAAGGCCGACACGCCCGGCTGCACCGCCGAAGGTTGCAGCCTGCGCGACGCCTACCAGGACCTCAGCGACAAAGGTGTGACGGTCATCGGCGTGAGCACCGACGATGTGGCGGCGCAGAAGGCCTTCAAGGAGAAGTACCACTTTCCCTTCACGCTCCTGGCCGACAAGGACCAGACGGTCATCAAGGCCTTCGGCGTGCCGACCCGCGACATCCCGGTGATGGGCGCGCTCGCAGCGCGGCAGTCCTTCCTCATCAACAAGGAGGGCAAGATCGTGTGGCGCGATTTGAAGGCCTCGACCAAGGAGCAGGCGGCCGACGTAATCAAGGCGTTGAACGCGCTGGGCGGGTAGGCCGGGGCCGCGCAATCGGGAATTGTAGGGCGGGGTCTTCCGACCCCGCCTTGTTCCATTCTCCTTGGCGGCTGTAGGGCGGCATCTCCCGATGCCGCCTTGTTTCCATATCCTTTGGCGGGATCGGGAGATCCCGCCCCACAATGATGACGGACGGTTTTAGACCGCCTCTTTTTGTGTTGTGGCGGGCGGCGGCACGCGGCTGACCAGCACCTGGTCGACGCGATGCCGGTCCATGTCGACGACTTCGAAACGCCAGCCATCCCAATCGAAATGGTCGCCGGTCGCCGGGATGCGCCCGAACTGCGTCATCACCAGCCCGCCGAGCGTCTGGTAGTCGGCGGCGGCCTCCTGCGGCAGGTCGCCGAGGGCGAGAATCGTCTTGAGTTCGTTGATGGCGAGAGTCGCGTCGATGAGCCAGGAGCCGTCCTCGCGCTGCTTGGCCTGCGGCTGGTTGCGCTGACCCTGCGCCGGCAGGTCGCCAACGATGGCCTCCAGCACGTCAATGAGCGTG
>JBGOXZ010000132.1:0-7064 GCA_041479395.1 Opitutaceae bacterium | reverse complement strand
GCTATTGCGATCTCGACTTCCCGGCTTTGACCTTCGACTTTCGACCATTCCCGCATGGCCACCCTTGACGTCAGAATCCCGTCCCTGGGCGAATCGATCACCAGTGGCGTGCTCGCCAAGTGGCACGTCAAGGATGGCGATTTCGTGAAGAGGGATCAGCCGCTCTATGAACTGGAGACCGACAAGATCACCTCGGAGGGCACCGCCGAAGCTGCCGGCCGCGTCGCGCTGAAGGCGGCCGCGGGCAGCGAAGTCAAAATCGGCCAGGTGGTCGCGACGATCGAGATCGTCGCGGAAACCGCAGGCGTGAGCCCGTGGACGGGAGGGCCGGTGCAGGCCGCCTCACCAACCAGAATTCAGGACTCGAAACCCGAAACACCGGCTTCGCCGGCGGTTCGCCGGCTGGCGGAGGAGACTGGCATCGACCCCGGCACCGTCGCGGGCACGGGCAGGGGCGGACGCGTGACCAAGGCCGACTTGCTGGCCGCGGCGCAGACGCCAGAGGGCAGAGGGCAGAGGCCGGCTTCGCCTGAACCCGAGCCGGCTGCGCCAGCGCGCTTCACCCGTCGTAAGCTGACGCCGCTGCGCCAGCGCCTCGCGCAGCGTCTCGTGCAGGCCCAGCACCAGGCCGCCATGCTCACCACGTTCAACGAGGTCGACATGTCCGCCGTGCGCGACCTCCGCGCAAAATACCAGGAGCAGTTCACCCGGAAACACGGCGTCAAGCTCGGCTTCATGTCGTTCTTTGTGAAGGCGGTCGTGCGTGGCCTGCAGGAGGTGCCGGCCGTCAATGCGCTGCTCGACGGCGACACCGTGGTCGAGAATCACTACTACGACATCGGCGTGGCGGTCTCCACCGACCGCGGCCTCATGGTGCCGGTCCTGCGCTACTGCGAGCGGGCCAGTTTCGCCGACATCGAGAAGCAGCTCGCCGTGGCAGCGCAAAAAGCCCGCGAGGGCAAGATGACGCTCGCCGACCTCGAGGGCGGCGTCTTCACCATCACCAACGGCGGCGTGTTCGGCTCGCTCCTCTCGACCCCCATCCTCAACGCCCCGCAGTGCGCCATCCTCGGCATGCACGCCATCCAGGACCGCCCCGTCGCCGTCAACGGCCAGGTCGTCATCCGCCCGATGATGTACCTCGCGCTCAGCTACGACCACCGCGTCGTCGACGGACGCGAGGCCGTGACCTTCCTCGTGAAGGTCAAGCAGGCCATCGAGAACTCGACGGCCCTGCTGCTCGACGTTTAGGTGTTCGCCCTATTGGTCCTATTTGTCTCATGGATTCATTCGACATTGCCATCATCGGCGCCGGCCCCGGCGGCTACGTGTGCGCCTTCCGCGCCGCGCAGCTCGGCCTCAAGATCGCCCTCATCGAGAGACGTCCCACCCTCGGCGGCACCTGCCTCAACGTCGGTTGCATTCCCTCCAAGGCGCTGCTCCAGATGAGCGAGCACTACGCCTGGGCGAAACTCCATGCCGCCGAGAGCGGCATCAAGCTGGCCGGAGTTGAGCTCGATCTCGCTGCGCTGATGAGAAAAAAGGACGCCGTCGTCCAAAGGCTCGTCAGCGGCGTCGCCCAGCTCGCCAAGGCGCGCCAGATCACCGTCCTCACCGGCCACGCCGCGCTCACGAGCGCCACCACGATTGAGATCTCTCCTGTAGCCGGGGCCGCTGGCGCCGGCCCCGGCTCACCGCGCCCGGCTACAACAATCACCGCGAAGAACATCGTCCTCGCCAGCGGCTCCGCGCCCTCCGAGCTCTCCTTCCTGCCCTTTGACGGCCAAACGGTCGTGTCCTCCGACCACGCCATCAGCTTCGACACCGTGCCCAAGCGCCTCGTGGTCGTCGGCGGCGGCGCCATCGGACTCGAACTCGCCTCCGTCTGGGCGCGGCTCGGCGCGGAGGTCGCCATCGTGGAGTTCCTGCCCAAGATTGCCGTCAACTACGACGATGACGTGGTGCGCCTCCTCACCCGCCTGCTCACGAAGCAGGGGATGAGAATCGAAGTCTCCGCCCGGGTCTCGGGCCTGAAGGACCAGACGCCAGAGGACAGAGGACGGAGGACAGAGACCAGAGGTCAGAGGTCAGATTCCCTGACTCAAAAGCCCGACGAAGTGGTCTTGCTCGCGGAACGCGAGGGCAAAACGCTCGAATTCCCCGCGGACAAGATTCTCGTTTGCGTCGGGCGCCGCCCGGTCACCGAAAACCTCGGGCTCGAGAAGGCCGGCGTGCAGCTCGACGAAAAGAAGCGCATCAAAGTCGACGATCACCTGCGCACGTCGGTACCGGGCATCTGGGCAATCGGTGACGTCGTGGCCGGCCCGATGCTCGCCCACAAGGCTGAGGAGGACGGCGCGGCGGTCGCCGAGTGGATCGCCGGCAAGGCCGGCCACATCGACTGGAATCTCATGCCGGGCGTCATTTACACCGATCCCGAACTCGCCGGCGTTGGCCTGGGCGAGGAGGGCGCCAAGGCTGCCGGCATCGAGGTGCGCGCGGGCAAGTTCCATTTCGGCGCCAACGGTCGGGCCATCGCCGCCGACGCCGCCGACGGCTTCGTGAAAATCATTGCCGACGCGAAGACCGACCGCATCCTCGGCGCGCAGATCATCGGCCGCGGCGCGTCGGAGCTCATCTCCGAGGTCGTCACGCACATGGAGTATGGCGGCAGCGCCGAGGATCTCGGCCGCACCGTGCATTCGCACCCCACCCTCAGCGAAGCCGTGAAGGAGGCCGGGCTGGCGGTGAGCAAGACAGCGATCCACTCCCTGTAGGAGTCCGAACCGAGTCTGTCGTCCCATTCATGGTTGCGCAGAGAAGTGACGACGGTGGTTCCCACGCCGTGCGGTGCTCTAGCCCGCACCCCGGGGGATCTCTGCGCGGGCTGAAGCCCCGCGCGACTTTGATCGCGGGCGCAAATTCCCGGATTCGATTGCAGGCCACCCTGACGCGGAAGAGCCAGATTCTCGTCCTCGCTCCGTGCCTCATGGCGGTCGCAGCCTTCTTTGCCGGCTGCGTCGAGGCACCATCGTTTCCCGTGCGCGAAAAGATCCGCTTGAGCTGGGAGCATCCCCAGGCGTACGCGGGGCCCGACGATGTCGTCATCAAGTTGTCCCGCGCCAAGGACGACAAGCTGTACTTCCCGCTCAAGGTCAACGGGCGGGACATCGAGGTGGTCATTGACACCGGCTCCCGGTCGGTCCTCGACCTGAAAACCATGCACGCCCTCGGCGTGACGACTTATCCGACCAGGGACAAATATTACGGCTTTGGCGGGTACCTGCGTGCTCACGTGGGTTTCGTGGACGAGATTGATCTCGGCGGCCTGAAACTGGTGGGCAAGTCGGTGACGGTGATCGATCTTTCCGATTTGATGCACAGTCAGACGGAAAGATCGCTGCCGCCGATCGATGGGCTCGTCGGCGCCGACCTTCTGGCTCCGCTCTCGGCCAAGATCGACTACGAGGCGTTGACCCTCACCCTGAAGAAACCGGCTTCACCTCGGCGGTAGCGGCGCGAGCGTTGATGCTGCCCCGTTGGGATCCGACGCCGCGACCGCGGCGCGCCACCCCACTTGTGGATGGGGAGATTGGTCAGCCGCATGCGTCGTCCCCCCTCGGGGATGGGAGAGGAGATGAGTTCTGCCATCTCTTCTCTGATTTCTGACCCCCGGTCTCCGGCTCTCAGCGCTGTTTAACTCGATTGACCCAAGAACGACTGCACCTCTAACCTCTGGCCGTACTAACCGCCTGCTCGCTTCGAGCGTGGCCCAATACCCTGATAGGCGCAAACCGCCTTCTACCCTAAATCACAATGATCGCTGCACTGGCTGGTCTTCTCTTCGTCGCGATATACCTCGGTATAGCGCTGTTCTTCATCATCGCCGGATGGAAAGTCTTCACGAAAGCCGGCAAGCCGGGCTGGGGAATTTTGGTCCCCATCTACAACGCCTATCTTTGGGTCAAGATCGCCGGCAAGCCGGGCTGGTGGCTGCTGCTCTACCTCATTCCCGTCGTGAACTTCGTCATCGCGATCATCGTGGCACTGGAAGTGGCCAAAGCCTTCGGCAAATCGGCGCTCTTTGGCGTCTTCCTGCTAATCCTGTTTCCGTTCATCGGGCTTCCGATCCTCGGCTTTGGTAGCGCCGTCTATACGCCGCCGGCAGGAACCCCGGCCTGACGAGCCCTCTCCGGGAAGTTCGGCCGCATCGTTCGTTCGCGTCCCACGCTCCGCGAGGACGTGACGGAGACGTGTTTGCCTGTCAGCACGGGCGCACCACACGCGCTGCAACTGTCGATGTCGTGGCATGACAAAGCAACATGCCGACCATCCATGAAAATCATCGAAATTGCCTTCTCGGTTTATGGCGTGACCGACCTGAAACGCGCGCGCCGGTTTTATGAGGAAACGCTCGGCCTGCAAGCTACCAAGACTTACGTGAAGGGCGACCTCGGCATGATCGAGTATGACATCGGCACCGGCACGCTCTCCATCGGCGCCGGCGCGCCGCTGTTCAAACCCGCGGCCGGCGGCGGCGTGGTGGCGCTGGAGGTGGACGATTTCGGAGCCGCGGTCCAGCGTCTCAAGGAGCATGGCGTCGAGTTCCTGTCCGAACCGCACGAGACCCCCGTCTGCCACCTCGTGACCATCGCCGACCCCGACGGCAACCTGCTTCTCATCCACAAGCGCAAGGCGGCGTGAGGGGAACGGACCATCCTGAGATCAGGAATGGCCGTGATGCCGCCGGCCGATGTGACGGCGTCTTGAGGTCCACCGGAAACCGCGCGAGAGTCCGGCAGCGCGGCTCCGCCCTGCCATGCTCCATTACCTTCTGATCGGGTTCACCTTTGCGTTTGCCGCCGCCATCCAGCCCGGCCCGTTGCAGGCATACCTGGTCTCTCAGACGCTCAGCCACGGCTGGAGGCGCACCTGGCCCGCGGCCTTTGCGCCGCTGCTGAGCGACGCGCCCATCGCGATCATTGCCCTGGGCGCCCTGCACCTCGCCGCGGCCTGGCTGCTCTCCGTCCTGCAATGCGCCGGCGGGTTGTTTCTCCTTTATCTGGCGGCGCTGGCCTTCAAGGCGTGGCGGACCTGCGACCCAGGGCAACAGACGGAAAGCCGGGGCAGCCTCTTCAAGGCCGCCATCGTCAACGTGCTGAATCCCAATCCGTATCTCGGCTGGAGCCTGGTGATGGGCCCGCTCTGCCTGCGCGCCTGGCAGGAAGCGCCGCGGAACGTGGCTGCTCTGCTCCTCGGTTTCTACGCCACCATGATCGCCACCACGATTGGGATCATCCTGCTGTTTGGCGCTGCGGCAGGCCTGGGCCCAAAGGTCAACCGAATCCTCGTCGGCATTTCCGCTCTGGCCTTGGTGCTTTTCGCTTTCTATGAGCTGTGGTCGGGCACACGCTCACTGCAGGGAATGTAGACGCAGTTCATCGCAAGATTTCGGCCGGATCCAACCTCATGACTACCGACACCGCCTCCCCTCGATTATTCAAGAACGTCGCCTTCGTGATCTATCCGGTGAAGGACGTTAAGATTGCGCGGGCGTTTTATGAAACGTCGCTCGGATTTAAGGTCACCGCCAATTGGGATGATCAGTGGGTCGAGTACGACATCGGCGACGGCACCCTCGCGATCACGACGGCCGATGCCACACACAAGGCCGGCACCCATGGCGCGACGGTGGGCCTGGAGGTCGTGGATTTTGACGCCGTGCTGGCGCACCTCAAGAACGAGGCAGTGCCGATTTTCAACGGACCCTTTGATTCCCCGGCCTGCCGCGGCTGCATCATTCGCGACCCGGATGGGAATGAAATCATCCTGCACGCCAAGAAGTGATCGTCCAAGGCTCGACCAAGCGCCCCAGCAGCGCAGCTGATCCTCTTGGCGCGAGGTCGCCTCATTGATGGACCAATTGATCATTCTTTTGCTGGTCATCGGCGCGGGACTGTCCGCCTACGCGAGAGCACGCCGGGAGGGTGCGTGGTCATGGCCGCTCTTTGCCAAAACGATGCTCGGAGTATCGGCGCTCGTTGCGCTGGGCGTAGGCTGTGTGGTGTGGCTGGGCTCCGTGCTGGGTCCGGAACACGCATGGCTGGTGGCGCTGGTCGATCTGGTCATGACCGCGGCCGGCGTCACGGTTTTGGCGCTCTGGTTACGCCCCAAGCAGTCCCGCGGCAAGCGATAGGGCAAAGTCCGTGCCTGCCGTCCGGGCGCTGCGTGGCCGGCAGGATGACCTGATCACTCCGGGCCGCCTGCGGCAACGCGCTCCGCGCTGGCATCTGGCGGCGTTCAAGGGTAATATCTCGCCGGAAACGATGCGCACCTGCTTGCTGGCACTCCTGCTCCTGCTCGGCGTAATTCCTCTTTGGATCGACGCGGTCGCCGAGGAGGCACCGCAATCCTCCATTGCTGTGGAGGCGCCGCGGTCGCCTTTTGTGATGATCGGCGAGACCGTCAGCGTGTCCGTGGGAAAGCATCTGTCGATCGTCGAGGGGCGGTATGATTTCAGGTACGTCCGCCGCCTCGATCCGGCCGCCGCATCCGGGCGCTGCACCTTCGCGTATCCGGTCTTCGCGCCCAAAGACGCGGACAGCCTGGCCGATTTGGTCTCCCTCACACAATTCAAGCTGCGTGTGGGCGAAGTGGAATACGAACCAGACGATT
The DNA here is from genome assembly GCA_041479395.1 of Opitutaceae bacterium. GTDB lineage: Bacteria > Verrucomicrobiota > Verrucomicrobiia > Opitutales > Opitutaceae > Fen-1467. The sequence continues at coordinate 389 of JBGOXZ010000132.1, read as the reverse complement.
TCGGAGTATGGCCGGACAACGACGAGAAGCCCGTGCAGTTGCTTCCCGACGATACGCGGGTGGTGGTCTTGATCTTCCGGCTGCCCCGAGCGATTCTGCGCGACCGGTTCAATCTGAGTGTCCGTTACTTTCAGCCGCACTTCCGTCTCGGCGGCAGGGAAGTGTCGGCCTACCTGCCGCTGCTGCCCGATTTTGAAGCGTTCAAGAACGAGTTCCTGTTTTCCCGGATCGATTTCGGTGTTGAATTCGAAGCGGTGGATGCCGTGCGGCTTCACCGCCTTTCTGCCAACGCAGCGGTCGTGCAGGAAACGCCGCAACGGATGAAGGTCAATCCGGTTCACCGGGAGAGCATCGCGGTGGAGGTTGCGGAACCACCGCCGCCATGATCG
>JBGOXZ010000131.1:0-7070 GCA_041479395.1 Opitutaceae bacterium | reverse complement strand
CGAGGAGGCGCTCCACCTCGGACGGCTGCATGGGGACGGGCTGACGGCCCGGGCCCACGAAGTCACCGATGCCGGGCGCTTCGCGGATGAGGTACCAGGTGTCCTCATCGACCTGCCCCGTGTCATCGGTGACGGCGAGCTCCACCATCAGGTAGCCCGGGTAGGTCTTCCGCTGGACGACCCGGCGGACGCCCCCCCTCACCTCGGTGAAGGTCTGGGTGGGGATGATCACGTTGGCCACCCGGCCCTCGCTGCTTTTCTTTTCCGGCGACGCGTCCGCCCGCAGACCCGGCACGCCTTCCGGCCAGAGGTCCATCACCTGTGGTTCGCCGCGAAGCAGCGTCCCGGCGACCACCATCAGAACACCCGCACCAGGGAGAACACTTCGAAGGTTCATGTTGAACGGGAGATTCCGGCCATCGCCGGGCCAAGACCAATCTACTTGTCGGCGCTTTCCTTCGGCTTGGCGGGCGCCGCGAACACCACGGGAATGCGCATTCGGGTGACCGCTGGCTCGCCGCCTTTCTTGGGCGGAGTGAATTCAGAGCGAAGCAGCGATGTGGCCGCGGCCCAGCCAAATTCCCACTGCGTGGACGATACAATCCGCGGCAGCTGCACTTTTCCGCCCCCGTCGACGAAAAACTCGATGGTTGCCTCTCCAGAAATGCCGCTCCCTTTCATCAGATCCCGCGGGTAGACCGGCTTCACCATCTTCACGGCCCAAGGCACCGCATCGAGTTCGACTGCTTTGGCGATGTCCGGCTTTCCCTTCTTGAGTTCGGCGAGCAACCCCTGCGCCGAAGCGCCCAGCGCCACATCCGTGCTGGCGCTGTCGAAGCGCACTTTCAACGTCTGCTGCATCGCCGCAACGGGCAGCCCGTTTTCCGTCGCCGGTTCGAACTCCCACGCCTCCAGCATCGCTTTGGCGGCGAAACCGAAGGCTGGCTCCCTGGCCTTCGCCACGATGATATCCCGCGCGAATCCGTCGGGATCCACGCGGAACTGCAGTTCCACGTCCCCTTTCACGCCCTGCAGGGCGAGATCGTAGGGATACACCGTCTGGACCCGTTCTTTGACTTGCAGTTCAGTCCTGCTTCCCTCGTCGGCGCCCCGGACGATCGCGGCTGCGAGGACCACGACCGGCAGGCGGCCGGCAAATCCAAGCAACGACATGATCTTGTTCATGTCAGGCGAGCCTTTACACCGTGGTGCGGGTGGCAAATGGTTAATCGCTTGACGCGCTGCGCCTTCGTGCCGCCTCAACCTCGTCCGCCGCCCCGCAGCACGATCACATTCGCCAGATCGTTCTTCTCGAACTCCGCCCAGTAGCCGTCTTCGAGTTGCTTGATCCGCTCTTCGGGCGTGGGCGGCGGCTCCACCCCGGGCGTCTCGGCCAGCGCGCGCTTGGCCTGCTCGGCCGAGTAGTCGCGATCCGCGAGACGCGCGACCAGCTCATGCCAGAAGGCGTCATTGGTGAAATCGCCCTGGATCTCCCGAACGCGTTCGTCGTCGGCCAGCTTGGGCGAAGGTTGCAGCGTGCCGTCCGGCCGCGCCTCCACCAGATCGGCGCAGTGCCGCGGCCCGGCCAGTTCCAGCAGCTTCTGATCGAGGTCGAAGTATCGTTTGGCCGCGGCGGTTTCCTCGCCCTGGTAGGCGGTGATCACCCACATCCCGAGATGCGCGAGTTCGAGCAGGCGCTGGTATTCCTTCTGTGTGAAAGTGAGCTTCATGGTGGAAAGCGGTCACTGCCCACCCTGCCCGGATGCCCGCCAGGCGTCAACCGCCGCTCATTTCGGCGGCTGGAAGCTGAAAGGAATGCTCACCTGCACATCCACCGGCTGGCCGCCACGCTTGGGCGGGGCAAACACCCACCGTTCGACGGCGGTCGCCGCCGCCCATCCGAACTCTTCGCGCGTGGCCGAGATGATCCGTGCGAACCGACCCCGGCCTTCGCGATCAATGACAAATTGGATCTCGGCCTGGCCGGTGGGTTTCTCCTGCCACAGCTGCAGCGGATAGAGCGGCGATATCTGGTGGCGTGGATGCAGCCGTGCGTCGAGACCCCGGTCGGCCATTTCCGCCGTGTCCTTGTTCCGCAGGCGCCCGATGACCCGCGCCACCGGGCGGCCATCCGCGGCCGCTTGTGCCGGGCTGAACCGCTGCCGCTTGGTCCCCTTTACGAGCACCCGGTTGCTGCCTTTTATCCCAGGCTCGAACCGCCAGCACTCCAGCGCCGCGGCCAGGGCGCGCCCGAAGTCAGGCTGCGTCGCCTCACGCACGGTCACCGACTCCACGCCGCCATTGGCTGCGATCACAAAATCCACCACGGCCTCGCCTTCGGTGCCCGCCAGCAGCAGATCGTAGGGATACACGGGATCCACGACGATCTTCAACCGTGGCGCCGTGTCGTAGCCTCCGGCCGCTTCGTCGGGCAGTGTGACCCCATTGGCCGCAAGAATATCGACCCGTTTGGGCTCCATGACCTGGAATTCCAGCGCAGACTGCAGGGTGGCTGGCACTGCGAGATCACCCTGCTGCGCGGGATGAAACGACCATTTTTCCACAGCATCGACCGACGGCCGGATGAAATCGGCGTGCGTGGCCCAAAGGATCTTCAGCCCCTGCACGTGTCCACCGGTGTCCACCGCAAACTCCACATCCACCTCTCCGGGCAGATGCCGCGACAAGAGCGAATCGGGGTAATCCGGATCATCGCCGGCCACCTTGGTCGCCGCTTTGCGCGGCGCATAAGCGAGCGACAGCAGCACGCGGGCCGGCGGAAACGACGACGGCTCCTTGCGCTTGAGATCCGCCAGCCGGAAGGGCAGCACGACGTCCATGCATTTGGTGACTTTCCGGCCATCTTCGATTGCCGGCTCAAACCGCCACTGCAGGAGCGACTGGACCGCGACTTCGGAAAAAACCTTGTCGGAGGGACGCAGCGCGCGCGCCTTGGTCACCGCGCCGGTTTCGTCGACGATGAAACGCACCGCCACCTGGCCTTCAAGTTTCCGGGCGATCGCCTCCTGTGGATAGACCGGTGGCACCCAAGAGAGCACCTGGGGAAGACCGAGGTCGACATCCAGACTGGCTTTCTCCGCCGCCGCCAACGCGCCGACGAGGAAAAGGCACAGCAAACCCATACACCCGCTGACCGTCTTCAATGACATCTGTCACTCCTCCATTGTGAAAGCCGCCTCATTCCCCGTCGGCCGCCGCCGGCGGAATTCCGACGGCCGTTCCCATCACAGGCGGCTTGGTCTCGAATTCAAACGGCACCCGGAGGCGTGCCACCGTCGATTTTCCACCGACCTTGGGTGGCTCAAACAGCCATTGGGAGACGGCCTGCACCGCCGCATAGGCGACGGCCGGATCGCTCGCTTCCACGATGCGTGGCAGGTGGGTGTGACCCTCCTCGTCGACCAGCGTTTCAATCGTCACCGCGCCTTGCTCCACCATGCCGCGTAGGGCCAGCGGTATGACAGGCGATGGTTGCAGCAACGGTCGCAACGGCTTGTCGAGCTTGGCGGCGTCAATGATAGACCCGGGGTCCTTCTTCTCGCGCCGAAGCAGCGACCGGTCCGCGTTGGACAGGAGGGCGGAGGGAGAAAAGTCCTGCTTGGTCTTCAGCACCGTCGTCGTCGGCTTTCCGTCCTTGAGCGCCGGGTCAAACTTGTAGAGTTCGACCGCCGCGACGAGCGCGAGGCCGAATTCAGGATGGGTCGCATCGACGACCTTCGCCGCCACAATCCGGCCTTCCAGGTCGATTTGAAAGAGTACCGTGGCTTCGCCGCTGGTGCCCGCCTCCAACAGGGCGTACGGATACACGGGTTGGACCACTCCGCGTGGGTTGGGCGCCACGTCGTAGCGCATCTCCTCCGGCATCTCCTCCCGGGCGCGGCGACCGGGGGATTTCACCGTCACCTGCTCGCTCCCACCGCTCCCATCATTGAAACTGAAAACGATCGGCACGGACATCCGGGTGTTAACCGGACGGCCGTCCACCATGGCCGGTTTGAACTTCCATTTGCGCACCGCCTGCACAGCCGCTTCGTTGAAGCCGGGGCTGTTGGAGCGAATGGCGATCGCATTCACCACGTCACCCTTGGTGTCGACGACAAACCCAACGAGCACCTCACCGACGATGCCGCTCTTCCTCAAAGCAAAGGGATAGATCGGCCGTTCCTGCCTTACGACCCGCGGCGGGATGGCCTTGCTCGGCACGGGCGCCATTGCATGAAAAAAGTGAAATGCCACGCGGAAGTCGGCCGCCACCGGTTGGCCGCCCTTCCGCGCTGGAGCGAAGCGCCATTGTTTCAGCGCGGCATCGACGAAGGGCAGGAGTTTGTCGGACGCCGGCGGCTCCAGCGCGACCCTTTGAGGTCCGCCGGCGGCGTCAAGGCTGACTGTGCCCCAAGCGGCAGTGTTGTCGCGCAACTTGATCATCATAGCCTCCGGGATGATCACCGGAGTCACCGCGAGGAGGCGGGGTTTCGCGTCGGGGCGTTTGGGGGCCGAGGACGCAGGATTGAAGATGACGGGCACCCAGAACCATGAGTTCACCGCTTTGCCACCGCGCTTGGCGGGAGTCATCGGCCAGTCCCCAACGGCTTCCTCCACCGCTCGTTTGAACCATGGGTGCGTGCTGTGCACCTCCATCATGAGACCGTGCCCCTTGTCATCAAGAAACCGGGCCAGGATCACATAGCTGGACTCATCAGAGGTGAGCAGAACATCAGGATAATCCACGCGGGGGCGGCGCTTGGGTTGGGGCGGCTGGTCGGGCGCGCCGCTGGCTTGAAACCAGCCGGGTTCGCCGACGATCACGTCCTGCGCGAGCAGCCTTGGAACAACGATCAAAGCAACCCCCACAGCCGCACCAACGGTGGTATGCCGAAATTTCATGGCGTGGTAAATGGTAATGCTCATCTTCCGCGAGGCACGCAACCGCGGAATTGGCCGCGCGCTCAGGCGCGTCCCCAGTCGGCGAACCGCAGGCACCCCGCCGTTGCGACCACCGTGATCCCGGCCAGCACCGCGCCGCGGCCGGATTGGCCGTAGAGAAAGCTCCCCGTTGCAAACAGCGCCGACCACACCGCCGCCGCCGCGCAGGCGGCCGCCACCAGCCCGGACGGAAGATTATCCGTCGAGGCGGGCAGGCCGGTCTCCGCGCGCACCCCGCGCCATCCGGGGCCCGCCGGCCGCACTTGTTCATAAAATCGCCGCAACGTGGCCGCGTCAGTCGGCGGTGTGAGAAAGGTCACCGTCATCCACACGACCGTGGTGAGTGCCACCGAGGCCACCAGCGTCACATACCCCGGCCAGTTCAACCCCGCCTGCGCGGCGAAATGGAAAAACACCGCGAAGATGAACGAGCCGATCATCGCGGCGATCTCGGCCCAGGCGTTCACCCGCCACCAGAACCACCGCAGGAGATACAGCAATCCCGTGCCCGCACCGATCGACAGCATCAGGTCGAAGGCCGTCTTGGCCGACACCAGGTACGTGGTCAGCAGCCCCGCCAGCACCATCAGCAGGACCGTCACCCCGCGGCCCACCCAGATGTAGTGCCGTTCACTCTGGCCCGCCCGCAGGAACCGCCGGTAGCAATCGTGGACCAGGTAACTTGTGCCCCAGTTGAGATGGGTGATGATGGTCGAGAGGTAAGCCGCCGCCAGCCCGCCCAGCATCAAGCCGGCGATGCCCGTCGGCAGGAAGCGCAACATCGCCGGATAGGCGAGATCATGGTTGATCAACGCGGGGTCGACGTGCGGAAAGGCCCGCTGGATATCCGCGAGCTGGGGGTAGACCAGCAGGGAGGCGAGCGCCACGAGGATCCACGGCCACGGCCGCAGCGCGTAGTGCGCCGCGTTGAAGAACAGCGTGCCGCGGAGCGCGTCCCCTTCCGATTTGGCCGCGAGCATGCGCTGCGCGATGTAGCTGCCGCCGCCGGGTTCCGCGCCCGGATACCACACCGCCCACCATTGCACCGCGAGCGGCACGATCAGCAGCGAGACGACCAGCTCGGTGTTTCCCAGGTTGGGGAAGAAGCTGAGCGTGGTCGCCGGCAGCTTCGCCACCAATCCCGCCAAGCCGCCGACCTGCGGCTGCTGCAACGCGTAGTAGGCGGCGAAAATGGCCGCCGTCATTTTGATGCAGAACTGGATCAGATCCACCCACAGCACGCCCCACAGGCCCGCCGGCGCCGCGTAGAGAATGCTGAGCGCCCCGCAGATGAGGAGCGTCTTGCCCGGCGGCCAGCCGAGGAGCACCTCCGCGATTTTCACCGCGGCGAGGTTGACCGAGGCCATGATCACGCAGTTGAAGAGGAGGCCAAGGTACACCGCGCGGAACGCCCGGACCGCGCCCGCCGCCCGGCCGGAATAGCGGATTTCGTAGAACTCGAGATCGGTCAACACGCCCGACCGCCGCCACAGCCGGGCGTAGACAAAGACGGTGGTGACGCCCGTCACGAGGAACGCCCACCACGCCCAGTTGCCGGCCACGCCGTTGCGGCGCACGATGTCCGAGACAAGGTTGGGCGTGTCGGCGCTGAACGTCGTCGCCACCATTGAGACGCCGATCAGCCACCACGGCGCGGCCCGGCCGGAGGTGAAGAATTCCGCCGTACTGCGCGCCCCGCGCCGGGTAAAGAGCAGCGCCGGCACCAGACAGATCAGCAGCGACAAAATGACGATGATCCAGTCAAGGGGTAGCAGGGTCATGGCAAAGATTGAAAAGATAACTTGGGGGTGACGCGCGGTGGCGCTTTCTGCCCGTTCAAGGCGCAGCTTCGGCCGGTGGCGCCGCCGCCTTTTCGACGGCCTCGCGCCACGCCGCCGGCGTCATCGTAGCGCGCTCGGACCCCGCCGCCGCCGCGTAAATCAACAGGCGCACCGGCGCAACAATCATGATCTCAACGGCCGAACGCGGCGCACCGGCCCGGGCCAGCGCCGCGAGCCGGTCGCTTCGCCACTCCACACTGCAGGGTTTGCGGTCGGCCACCGCCTGCAACGCCTCCGCGCCGAGCGCGCACGTCTCCGCCACGCCCTGCAGTAGCGGGCCAACCT
>JBGOXZ010000130.1:0-7125 GCA_041479395.1 Opitutaceae bacterium | reverse complement strand
GGCGCCGTCCTGGCCGCCGCCGCGGCTGTTGCCCTGATGCTGTGGCTGGCCCGCCCGCGGGTGCAGTCAGAAAACCTCGCGACCCCCATGGCCCTGCGCCAAGCGCTTACCCTCGCCGAGGGCACGCGGGTCGAGCTCAACGCCCAAACCAGCCTCCGGATTCAAATCGACCGGAAGGAGCGGCGCGTGCGCCTCGCCTCTGGCGAAGCATTTTTTGCCGTGCACAAGGATGCCGCCCGGCCGTTCATCGTGGAAACGCCCGCGGGTTCGGTGCGGGTGACCGGAACGCAGTTCAATGTCCGCGCTGAGACCTCGTCCGCGCTTGAAGTGACGGTGGTCGAAGGCTCGGTGCAGGCGCGCCCCGGCGATGGGAACGGCCGGCCCGGCGCGCCGATTGCGCTCAGCGCCGGCGATCAGCTGTCCGCCGGCCCCGGCGGGGTCGAAGTCCGCGCGCTGTCTGCCGCCGCCCTCGACGACGCGCTGGCCTGGCGGCAGGGCCAGATTGTGTTTCATGATGTGCCGCTGCGCGAGGCCCTCGCACGCTTTGCCCGCTACCATGGACGCGGCATCACGGCCACGGCGGACACCGCGGAACTGCGGGTTGGTGGGCGCTTCAGCCTGAACGATCTCGACGGATTCTTCGAGGCGCTCGAAGAGGTGCTGCCGGTCCGCGTGACGCACAACCTGAATGGCACGGTGCAGGTGAGCCTGCGCACCGAGCGTTAGCATCCTCGGCGAATCTCAGGCATGAACAACGGATTCCGCCCAGAGGATGGTCCCGCCCTTCCTCCGCCCTCGCACAGCTTATCCTTTCCGCCCGGCGCGCGATTCGCCTTCCAACTCGCCCGCGTGCTCCTCTTCTGCTGGTGCGGTTCGCTCCCCGTTCTTACCCGGGCCGAACCGGTGGACTTCAATCTCCCCGCGCAGTCGGTCGCCGACGCCCTGCTGGCCTTCTCCCAGCAGGCCAAGATCGAGGTGCTGTTCTCGTTTGATGAGCTGCGTGAGGTGCAGTCGGTCGCCGTCACCGGCCGCTACGAACCGGAGGATGCGCTCAGCCGCCTCCTCCGCGGCACCGGCTTTGTCGCCCGCCGGAATGACAGGAGGAAGTTCATGGTCACGCGCGTCACGCGACTCGCCGGCTCGATCAAAGGAAAACTGCTCGCCTCCGACGGCGCTCCCGCGCGCGGGGTGCGGGTCACCATCCTCGATGAGAACCGGTCGACGGAGACCGACGCGCGCGGCGAATTTGCGTTCGCGTCGGTGCCGCCCGGCACCTACCGGCTGGTTGCCACCGGCGCCGGGTACCAGCCGCTGTCGATCGCCGGCGTGCGGGTGTTGGCCGGCCGCGTGTCGACGGTCGACACGCACGAGCTGCTGGCAGCAGACGAGGTAACCCGCCTCGAGCCGTATGTCGTCCGGGGCAAATCAGACCGGGGGCGTCTCTTCGACGGCAGCGGGGTTTATCTCGGACCCCGGGTGGCCACCGGCAACCTGGATTTGCCCCGCACGGCGGACGACGCGCTGCCTTTCTCCGTCTACACGCGCAGTCAGATCACCCGCAGCGGCGTGGTGAATTTGAATGAATTTCTCCAGCGGGAGATGCTGGATAGCGACGCGGCGACGCGACCGGCGGATGAGGATGGAAAGCGGGTCAGCTATGACGCCGGCAGCACGAATCTGAACCTGCGGGGCTATGCGGCCGACGAGACGGTCGTGCTCGTCAACGGCCGGCGCCTGCCGGAAGTCGTGACCAGCAACGGCGCCAGCACGCTGCCTCCGGACGTCAATTTCATCCCGCTCAGCCTGGTGCAGCAAATCGAAGTGTTGCCGGCTTCCGCGGCTTCGCTCTACACGGGCAACCCGGTGGGCGGTGTCATCAACATCGTGCTGCGTCCGGATGCGGAGGGGGAGGCGACGGAAGTGACCACGACCTACACCAACGTGCTGCATCGATTCGATGCGCCGCGATCCTCCGTGTCCCTGCTGCACGGCCGGACTCTGCTCGACGGAGCCCTCCGCGTGCGGTTGAACGCCAGCTTCACGCGGGCCATGCCGCCGACGGAGGCGGAGCTGGGCCATATTCGGGCCAACGTCCACCCCTCGGCTATGCCCGGCGATCCGATCTACCGCGCGACCCCGAATATCCGCAGCGCGAATCTCACCCCCCTCTTTGGAGCGGGCTCCTCGCCCGTGACCTCGGTGGCGCCGGGCGCAGACGGGACGGGGGGACTCGCGGCCTTCGCCGACCGGCAGGGCGTGCGCAATCTGGATTTGTTCGACTCGCCCGGAGGCCTGGCGGCATCGCCCGACAGCCTGAATTACCCCTACGGTCGGCGGCAGCAGCGCGCCACCTATTTTGCCTCCGCCACGTATGATGTTCTTCCCTGGCTGCAGATCGGTGTGGACGGCACCTACGCGCGCACGGTGGTCAACCGCGGCTACGATGTGCAGACCGCGGATCTGGCGCTGAAGGCGGATTCCCCGCTCAATCCGTTCAAGCAGGACGTTCAAGTCTCGTTGAACGAGACGGCGTCGCTCCTCGGCGAGGGCTACAGCGAAGCGCGGATCGAATTCGCCTCCGCGGTGCTGGGCCTCCTGCTCAAGCTGCCGGCGGACTGGCGGGCGGCGCTGGATGCGCAGTACGCTCACAACCTCGCCAAGTATCGGGGCCTGGCCGGCGCGGACGCCACCCGCTGGCAGCAACTGGTCGACGCGGGCGTCTACAATCCGCTGCGCGACACTCAGGTCTACGGGCCGCCGCCGGAGTTCTACGATCACGTGCTGATCTATTACGGCGACCGGGGGCGCTTCGTGACTCTCGGCAACTACGACACCGTGGACGCCTCGGTGCGGATCACGAATCAATCCCTGGTGCTGCCGACCGGCCTTGGTGCGGTGAACTTTGGCGGCGACTACCGGCGCATGCATCTGGCCGATTACACGAACGTGCAGCGCTTTGGCGACGGTTCGCTGGCGGTTGAGCCGGTCCAATGGCAAGGGCGCATCCTGCAACGTTACAGCGCATTCGGTGAGCTGCAGGAGCCGCTGCTGCCGTCGCGCCAGCTCCCGCGCTGGCTCCGCCGGGTCGAGGCCGATGTGGCGGTGCGCTACGTCGCGGCGGACACGACCCGGGAAACCTACGTGGCGCCGACGGGCGGCCTGAAGATCGACCTGGCGGGAGGATTTTCCTTGCGCGGCAGTTTCACGACCTCGAACCGCTATCCCACGCCGTACATGAGCCGGCAGTCCGCCGCGCCATCCGATCTCGGCTCGGGGGAGGTCAGCTATGCGTGGATTACCGACCCGGTGCGCAACCAAAGCTACAACGTGCTGGCCCGGGAGGCGCTCAATCCCGACTTGCGGCCGGAAACCGCCGCCACCCAGACGGCGGGAGTGATTTTTCAGCGGGGCCGGGAGCATCGCCTTCGGGTGGCGGTGGATCTTGTCGATACCCGAAAGACGAATGAACTGCTCCCGCTGGATCCACAAACGTTGATGGATTTGGAGCCGCTGTTTCCCGGGCGGGTGATCCGCTCGGCGCTGGCCCCGGGCGAAACGCGCGCGGCCGGCTATGTCACCTCGGTGCTCACCGGCAATGTCAATATCGCCTGGCGGCACTCCCAGAACTGGAATGCCACCCTCGATTACGCCTGGTCGACGTGCCTGGGCGGCACGCTTGGCCTGTATGGCCGGCTGGTTGGCTTCCGACGCTTCGAACGTCAGGCGTTCCCGGATTCCGCGGTGGTGGACGAGCTGCGCTCGCCCGATGGGTTGGTGTCGGGGCTGCTCAAATATCGCGCGAATTTCGGCGCCGGCTGGTCCAACAAGGATTACGGCTTCGGCCTGGACGGACATTACTTCGGTTCGCGCATCCTGCCGGCCACCGAATGGGCGAGCCAAGGCAGCGACCAGATCGAACGCTGCTGGCAGTTCGACACCTACCTGCAAAGCGACCTGGGCCGGTGGCTGCCGTGGAAAAGCTCCCGCTTCGGTCTGCGCGGGCAGCTGCGCGTGAACAATGCCTTCGGCGCCGACTTTCCGAAGTACGCCAGTGATCCCTCGGGCGCCGGGGTGCAGCCCTACGGCGACTGGCGCGGGCGCACCTACTCGCTCTCGCTCACCGCCACGTTCTAGCCGCACCCCGCCTCCAACCCCGGGGAAAGCGACCCGCCAGCGGAGGAAAGGCCTGCCCGCCACAAAAAGGCCAACCAGGGCGGAGTATACCTGTACTATTGTAGGTCAAAATCCTTGCGAGCGGCAACGAAGTCCGGATCGGAGTTCTTGGACCTCGCGCAACGGACGCAAAGCCCGCAAAGGTCTGGAGGGATCCATTTCCCTGAGATTCTCCGTGGCGCCTGCCGGCCTTAGCTCCGCACCAGGCGGAGCGACGGCTGGTCCTTGGCGGACTTTGCGTGAGGGAATTCATCTCCGGATTTGGCTGCGGCTTCGCTGCGTTGTGGCCTTTGCACCCACTGGCCGCGATGAGAACTCTGCGGCACTCCCACGGATGCCGGATTGAAGTGATCGAGATCGCACTCTGACCACAGCAGCGTTTCTCGTAGCGTGCATTAGCCGCTCACATGAACGCCTCCTGTTTCTAGCAGCCGGGATAGCGGGTTGGGCACGCTGGATTGTCATACTCATTGACCGGCTGCACGCCGTTGATCCCGCCACCCGTTCCACTCCAGATGGCACCAGACAATCCTTTCACGCCTGCAGACGAAGCGTTTCTGCGCACCGCCCTGAAACGCTGCTCCGCCTCCACCTACGAAGCCGCCAGCCGGTTCCGACAAACCGGCGACGCCGAGCATCTGCCCGCAATTGTGCTCGGCGTCATCGCACGATATGTCGAGCCCGACTTGCGGGCCAAGCTCAAGAATCCCGATGACGGTCTCGGTCTCATCGAGGATCTGGGAATCGATTCACTCACCATGATGCAAATCGTGCTCCTCGTGGAGGACGTGCTCCGGGTGTCGATTAACAACGAGGAGCTATGCCATCTCCGCACGTTGGGCGACGTCCGGCAATTCATCGAGAGCAAGGTGCACGGTTCATTCATGCCGAAACCCACGCCGTTGCTGATGGGACGCCAGATCTCAGCGGACGGAGCTCAGCGAATTTCCTGATTCTCCGGAGATGTTCATCCATGTATGCCCGCAATCTGTCCGCCGTATTCCGTCACCTCTTGAGTTCCGGGCTTGTTTGGCCCGGCATCCCGGCTCTCCTTTTGAGCCTGCTGCCCGCGCTGGCCTTTGGGCAGAACGATTACACGTCCTACACCTTCACGACCTTGGCGAGCCGCGCGAGCATCGGATCGGAGGATGGCACCGGCAACGCCGCGCGTTTCAACTCACCGCAGGGCGTTGTGGTGGACGCTGCCGGCAATGTGTTCGTGGCGGACAAAGACAACCACACGATCCGCAGAGTGACACCCCGGCATGTTGTCACAACGATCGCCGGCAGCCCCGGCCAACGCGGCAGTGCAGACGGCGTCGGCGGCGCGGCCCGGTTCAATCAGCCGTATGCGCTGGCGCTGGACCGCGCCGGGAACCTCTATGTCGCCGACACCGGCAACCAAACGATTCGCAAAATCACTCCGGCGGGGATCGTCATCACCCTGGCGGGCAGCCCAGACCAAGCGGGCAGCGCCGACGGCAATGCCAGCGCCGCCCGGTTCTTCAAACCAGCGGGTCTCACCGTCGACGCCGCAGAGAATCTGTATGTGGCAGATTCCGGCAACAATGCTGTTCGCAAGGTCACTCCCTCCGGGGTCGTAACCACCCTGGCCGACGCCTCCGCCGGGCTGGACGAGCCTCGCGGCATTGCGGTCGACGCGGCGGGGAACGTCTACGTCGGCGATGTCGGGCGAATCCGAAAGATCACCGCCGCCGGGGTGTTCAGCACGCTGGCCGGCGGCGGATACGGCCAGGATGACGGCACTGGATCGGCGGCAGGATTCCGCCAACCGGTCGGACTTGTGCTCGATGGCGCCGGGATTCTCTGGGCGGCTGACGGCGGCAGCATCCGCCGGATCACGCCAGCCGGCGTGGTTACGACCACGGCGTATGCGGACGAGCGTTTTGGCGGAGCCGGTGATGCCGCGGCCGATCCCCAGTTCGGCGCGCCGGTCAGCCTGGCGTTGGACGCTGCCGGTTACCTCTATTTTGCCGATGTGGCCAATACGATCCACTCGATGGCAGCGGGCGCTCCAAATGCCACGATGCTGGCGGGCTTCCCCGGCCAGCGCGGCGGTGCCGATGGTGCCAGCGCAAACGCACGATTCACTGCTCCGACCCAGATTGCCGCCGACAGCGCCGGCAACCTCTACGTGACCGATGGGGAATGGTTCGGCGCTCGCGTGCGCCAGGTCCGGCCCGATGGCGGGGTGTCGACGCTGGCCGGGGGCGGCAACGAAATCATCGCCGACGGCACCGGGACCGCGGCATCATTCTTTGGCCTCGACGGCATCGCGTCCGATCGTGGGGGGAATCTCTACGTCACGGACTCCTTCTATCATTTGGTGCGCAAGGTCACCACGCCGGCCGGGGTCGTGACCACGCTGGCGACGAACGTGGGTGATTTGAACAATTTCTTCGCGGCGCCCATGGCCGCCGCCGTCGATGCTGCCGGCAACATCTACGTTACCGTCCAAAAATATCACATCATCCAGAAGATCTCTCCGGCCGGGACGGTCTCGACATTTGCCGGCAGCCTGGGTCAACCGGGCGATGCCGACGGCACCGGCGGCGACGCGCGCTTCAATGCGCCCTACGCGCTGGCGTCGGACCGGGACAACAACCTCTACGTGCTCGACGCCAGCAATACCGGCTCCGTCCGCCGCATCACGCCGGCTGGTGTGGTCACGACCGTCGCCACCGGGGTGACGCTGAGCGTCGAGCCGGCATTGTTCCAACGCCTTGGGTACGGCCCGATCACGACAGACAGCCCGCGCGGCATCGCGGTCGCTGGGGCCGGCAACATTTACTTGACCTATGATAATCTCCACGTGATCCGCAGGATCTCCACCTCCGGAACGGTGACGACGATCGGCGGAGTCGCCGGCGAGCCGGGCAGCGCCGATGGGACCGGGGGCGCAGCGCGTTTCAATGGCCTCGACGGCATCGC
>JBGOXZ010000129.1:0-7132 GCA_041479395.1 Opitutaceae bacterium | reverse complement strand
GGAGTCATGCTCACGGCCTTTGCGCTCATCCCTCACGTGCGCGTCTCCGTGTTGCTGTACGTCTGGCTGGCGGCGGCCGGCGCCGGCCTGACCGGACTCATCGCCATCCTGCGATCCGCCCCGGAGGCGGCCCGGCCGTGAAGCGCCTCCGTCTTCTCGCCGCCCTGGTCGGCGCCGCGGCGGCGGCACAGCCCCCCGGTGATTATGTCGAGCACTACGACTCGCTCTACAACAGCCTGACGGTGGAGAAACACGGCAGCATCGTCGAGCTGCGCGCCCGTTCCCGCCGCGGCGAATTCCTCGAGTCGGCGGTCGACCTCGCCGATCCGCTGCGCCCGGTGGTGGGTTACACGCGCACGCTGTACGGGGCGCTGTTCATCCAGCCCCATCCCCGGCACGTCTTGATGATCGGGCTGGGCGGCGCCGGCTTCCACCGGCTGTTCGTCGCGGCCTTCCCGGAAGCCGAGCTGCACACCGTCGAGCTCGACCCCAAGGTCGCCGAACTCTGCCGCACGCGCCTCGCCTTCACGCCGACCGACCGGACCCCGGTCACGGTCATGGACGGGCGCATGTTCGTGAAGCGCGACACGGGGAACTGGGACTGGATCATCCTCGATGCCTATCGCGGCGGGTACGTGCCGCCGCACTTGAAGACGGCGGAGTTCTACCGCGAATGCGCGGCGCGCCTGAGCGCGCACGGTGTCCTCGTCAGCAACCTTCACGCGAACACGCAGCTCTACTATTCCGACCTCCGGACGCTCAACGCGGTGTTCCCCCAGGTGGTCATTTTTCGCACCGCCACGACCGCAAACGTGATCGCGTGCGCGGTGAACTACAGTGAGCCCGCGATCACCGATCCCGCCGGCTGGCCGTCGCCGGCAACGTTGGCTCGTCCGCCGTTCAGCGGTCGGCTTGACTTGAACGAGGTCCGCCGCGAATGGATCCCGCTGCCGCTGACCTTGATGAATCGCGCCCGGGTGCTCATCGACGACTTCGCCCCCGTCGAGTTCCTCGACGTGATCAAGAGCAACAACACCAACGAATGAATCGCATCCTCCGCGGCCGCCGGTCCGGCAGCGATCGACGAAGACGCGCGCCCGCCCTTCAGAACGGCCGCAGGTAGACCAGCGTGACCGCCGCCACGGCGAGGATGAGGGCCACCCAGGCGAACACGCCCGCCTGCTCGCGTCTCCGATAGGCGATGCCCGCGAGCGCGGACAGGCCGAGCCAGCAGACCATCTTTGCGAACAGCCAGCCGGCCGGCGCGAATCCGTACACCGTCTGCCACATGCGCAGGCCCGTGAGCAGCATCACGAGGCTGGCCGCCCCGGTCCAGATCATCACCTTCTTGCGCGTCTCCGGCGGGGCCGCCAGAGCGTGGAACGTGTACCCCATGAGCACGAGGGCGGCCGCGACATGGAGCAGGTGGAGGATGTTGGTTTCGTGGGGATTCATGGCTGGCTTGAGCGGACCTTGATCATGCCCCGCCGTCGTCCCCCGTTCTTCCGGCAAAAGCGTCGGCGCACGTATCAAGTGGGGTGTATCTGCAAACTGTCGTTCTTGCTGCTTGTCATCCTGAGCGTTGTGAAGGAATCAGACCGCTCCCGCCGCATGCTTCGGCGATGCCGCGCTAGAGACTGGCTGTCGGCCTACGGCCTCGGTACTTCACTTCGTTCAGAACGACAAACACGGTTTAAGGATAAACCCCAATGGTTGACATGCGCTCGGAAGGCCTGCGCCCGATGTGGGATCTTGCACCGCGGAGTCGGGGGATGGGCCGGGGCACACGGGTTTCAGGAATGTCTCCCGGCGAACAGAGCGCCGAAGCGGCGAAAAAGTGACACCCCGCCTGTGCCGTATGCTCAAAGGCTCTAATCCTTTTTATGCTCAGGTGGGCGCCTCCGGGCGGTGTTTGCTTTCCGGTTTACGGCCTAGCAGCTGCCGCCGTTGGGATGGCTCCCGTAAGTTATTAAAGGCAAAGAGCGGTTTTTGAACGCACCACGAACACTGCAGGGTGTCGGCCCCACCCTAGAAGATGCGCGCGTGTGGTCAAACCGTAAGCAGTTTTTTACGGAAAAATTTTTGCTTGCACCAGCCGCGCGCGACCCAAATCCCCAGCACCACATTGACCCCGACGGCGCGACCCGCCGAGAGCTTCGGCTGAAGCGCGGCTGCCAGTGCCGCCAGTGTGGCCAGCGCCGTCAGCGCGTCGGTCCAGCGGCGCACCGGCGCGCGCCACATCCCCGCCGCCAGCGCCGCCCACACCAGCACGCCGAGGCCGGCTGAAACCCGGGCGAACAGCAGCGCCGTGTCCGCGCGGTGCTCCCGGTCCAGCGCGATCGCCAGCGTCCAGAAGAGCACTTCGTTGAAAAAGGCGAAACCCACCCCGAGCGCAGCGACGAGGGCCGGCGTCACCGGGAACTGTCCGCCCTCGCCTGCCTTCGGCAGCCGGCTCGCCAGGGCACAGCCCGAACAGCAGTAATACGCGCGACCTGCCTCCACCTGCCGCACCCGGAAGGGAAGTCCGCAATAGCTGCACTGGATTCGTGGCATGGGAAAGGCAAAACCCTGTAATGCGAAACGCTCAATCCGGTAGGAGCCTGATGAGCCGCGCCGTCGCGGCGGGGCTTGCTGGCGGTGCTGTTTTCCTATCGCGGGCAGGCTCGCCCCTACAAGAAAGATGTGCCGGCTGGTCGCGGGATGATCTCATCCCTCCAGGATCTCTGAGTCGAGATGCTGGATGATCAGTTCCTGCAGCGTCGCAAGAAAGACGTAGCACAGGAAGGCCTTGGTGACCGCCTCGCCGAGCTGCGCGACGTCGACCCCGCCGCTTTCGATCGCTTCGTCGGGCAGGTTCGCCAACTCCCGCTCGCGCAGGCGCAGCCGAATGGCCGCGCAGGCGCGCAGCACCGCCTCGGCGTTGGCTTCGTCGAAGCCCACGGTGCCGCTGGCAAAAAACTCCCGGTCGAACAGCGCCAGAAAACGCCGGCAATCGTCATTCTGGTCGCTAAGCAGCTCGTCTTGCCACGCGGCGCGCAATTCCTCGTCGAGGTCCTGCAGGTGCTGCGGCGCGGCGAGCCGGCCGGCGAGGCCCTCGGCTGTCTCCCTGATCAGGTCGAGCAGCGGGGCCACAACCGGCAGGCTAAGCTTGACCTCAATGTGTCGCATCCGGCTCGAGGACCGCGGTGAGCTGCCATTGCTGCAGGGTGAATACGTAGGCTTCCGCCTTTTCGCGCACGCCCGTCCACATCACCGAGCGGCCCTGCTCGTGCACCTCCAGCATGTGCCGGCGCGCCGTGGGCTCGTCGAAACCGAACACCTTCCGGAAAACGAGGACGACGTAGGACATAAGGTTCACCGGATCGTTGAGCACCACCACCCGCCACAATCCCTCGAGGGCCAGCGCGGTTTCCGGACGGCCGGCGGGCGCCACGTCGGTTCTAATGGCCGCCGTGATCATGTCCGCGCCCCGGCGACCGCGGCGCGCACCCGGGCCGCCGCCTCGGCCAGCGGCACCTTCGCCACGTCCTTCTCTGTGCGCCACTTCATTTCCACCACGCCTTCCTTCAAGCCCCGGCCGCCCACGGTAATCCGCAACGGCACGCCGATCAAGTCGGCGTCCTTGAATTTCACGCCGGGCCGTTCCGCCCGGTCGTCCAGCAGCACGTCGGCGCCGGCCGCCTCGGCCGCGCGGGCGAGTTCCTGGGCGAGTCCGGCAGCCGCGGGCTCCTGTGGGTCGAGCAGCACGACCAGCGCCTGGTACGGCGCCACGTTCCACGGCCAGGCGATGCCGTCGGCATCGTGGCACTGTTCGATCACGGCCTGCAGCGTGCGGCTGATCCCGATGCCGTAGCAGCCCATGACCATCAGCCG
Source organism: Opitutaceae bacterium (assembly GCA_041479395.1). Lineage (GTDB taxonomy): Bacteria > Verrucomicrobiota > Verrucomicrobiia > Opitutales > Opitutaceae > Fen-1467. The sequence continues at coordinate 3,259 of JBGOXZ010000129.1, read as the reverse complement.
GCTCTGCCGCTGGTCGTCGGTGTAGGTGGCCCCGAACTTCTCGCTGTATTTCGTGCCGAGCTTGAAGACGTGCCCTACCTCGATCGCCCGGCAGATTTTGAGCGGCCGGCCCGATTTCGGGCACGGCTCGCCCTCGACCACGCGGCGGAAATCGCCGAACTGCGTGATCGCCAGATCGCGCGCCACGTTGACCTGGCGCAGATGGAAGCCGTCGCGGTTGGCGCCGGTGACGCCGTTGCCAACCAAGCGCACCGCCTGGTCGCCAAAAATGCCGGCCAGCCCGCCCGGGTTCTTGATCGTCCCGCGCACCACGCCGAGGCTGCCGGGCTTCGCGCCCATGACCGGCGTAATCTCCTCCGCCGTGGCGGGGCGCCACACCGTGAAGCCGAGCGCGCCCAGCTTCGCCTCCTCGAGTTCGTCCCCGCCCCGCAGCACGACGGCGAACAGCTTGCCGTCGCCGACGTAGAGCAGCGTCTTGAACTGCTGTGCGGCCGGCACGCCGTAGGGCGGCTGCGCGAGCGCATCGATGGTGACGACGCCCGGGGTGGGAAATTCCTCGATCGCGCCCGCCGCGGCGGCATCCTGGAAATCGGCCGGCACGAGGGCGCTGGTGGCTTTCTGGCGGTTGGCCGCGTAGTCGCATTCCTCGCAGTACACCACATCATCGTCGCCCACCTCGGCGGGCACCATGAATTCGTGCGAAAAGCTGCCGCCCATCACGCCTGTGTCGGCCTCGACGGAAATCGTTTTCAGCCCGCACCGCGCGAAGAACCGCGTGTAAGCGGCCTCCATGGCGTGGTAGCTGCGTGTGGCGCCCGCGTCGTCGGCGTCGAACGAGTACGCGTCCTTCATCACAAACTCGCGGGCGCGCATCAGGCCGTACCGCGGGCGGATCTCGTTCCGGAACTTGGTCGCGATCTGGTAGAAATTCTTCGGGAGGTCGCGATAGCTGGCGAGCTCGGCCTTGACCAGCGGCGTGATGATCTCCTCATGCGTCGGGCCGAGCACAAACTCGGGCTCCGGCGGCGGGCGGCGGGCGGCGCCCGCGTGATCGGCCCGGTACATGATTTCGCGCGCGGCGGTCCAGCGCGGCCCCGCCTGCCAGAACTCCGCCGGATGCAGGTGGGGCATCAACAGCTCGATGGCGCCCGCGGCCTCCATTTCCTCGCGGCAGATCTGCATAATTTTCTGCAGCGCCCGCAGGCCGAGCGGCAGGTAGGTGTAGAGGCCGCCGCCCAGCTTGCGCACGAGGCCGGCGCGCAGGAGCAGCTTGTGCGAGGTGATCTCGGCGTCGGCGGGGCTCTCCTTGAGCGTGGGGATGAAAAACTGGGACCAGAGCTTCATGAAGCGCCGGTAAAAGAACAGCCGCCCGCGGGGGAAGCAAATTGATTTGCGGCGCCCACCCCGCCGGCGATTAAAATCCCGCATGCCCGCTCCCCGCCGCTCCGCGAGGCCCCTGCCGACGCGCTGGATCGTGCTGGCGATCGTCATTTTCATCGCCGCCTACACGTTTCTGCGGCTGCACTATGGCAAGCGCGGCCGGCCGTTCGAACCCTACCACGACCTCGGCGAACAGGCCACGACGCAGCGCCTCCTCAGGCTCGGCTACCAGCGCATCCCGGTGGACATCGCGCGCCCCGCCGAGCCGTTGCCCTCCGCCCGGGTCGCCCCGGCGGCGGCCGAGGTGCTCGATGCGCTCGGCGGCCTGCCCGCGGAGCTCGGTGGCGCCCTCGCCCTCCGGCGCGGCCTGCCGGCGGCCGTCAGCGTGGTGGCAGCGCCGCGCGAGGCGGCCGCGGCGGGCGTCTACACGCTCCAGTTCACCTGCGCGCAGCCGGATTACCAGACGCAGATTCGCGGCGCCTTGCTCTACCGCAATGACCGGCAGCTCTTCCTCCTGCCCGACTTCGAAAAAATGTCCGGCCACCTCCTCGCGCGATCCAAGGAGAGCGTCGTGCTCGCAAGTTTCTCCACGCAGAGCCTCAAGCCCGGCCGCTATACGCTGACGCTCTGCGGCGGCCGCACCTCGAAGAGCTGGAGCTTCACCGTGAAGTGATGCCGGGTGACAGAGGACAGAAAACAGAGGAGAGGGGGCAGATCGCAAAAAGTAAAAGGCAAGAGGCAAACGAAAGCTCTCACGCCTTGGTTCGAGCCGCCGCCTGTCCTCTGCGCTCTGTCCTCTGTTCTCTGTCCTCTGACCTCTGACATTGACGCGACCGGTGGATTCGACGAAAACCCTCTCGCCCACCGCCATGAGCAACGGCTCTTCCATCGCCACGATCAAACCCACGGACCTCCGCGGCATCCTCAAGTATGTGCCGCGCTTCCAGGGGCAGATCTTCGTCATCGCCCTCGACGGCGCCATCGTCGCCGACGAGAACTTCAGCAATCTGCTCATCGACATCGCGGTCCTTCGGAGCCTCGGCATCAAACTTGTGCTGGTGCACGGCATCAGCCAGCAGATCGAGGAGCTGTCGGCGGCGCGCCAGATTCCCATCACCGACTCCCGCGGCACGGGCGTGACCGACGCCGCCACGCTCGACCTCGCCATCCGCGCCTCGGCCCGCGTGTCGCATCTCATCCTGGAGGGGCTGACGCAAAACGGGTTGAAATGCGCCATCACCAACGCGGTCCGCTCCGTCCCCGTGGGCATCATCAAGGGCCTGGACCAGCAGTTCACCGGCCGGGTCGACCGGATCGACAAGGAGTTCGTCCTGCACCTCATCAGCGCCGACATCATTCCGATCCTCTCGCCCATCGGCTTCGCGCCCGACGGCCACTCGCTCCGCATCAACTCCGACCTGCTGGCGGCCGAGCTCGCCGAGGTGCTGCAGGCCAGCAAGATCATCTACCTGGCGCCGCTAACCGGCCTGGTGATCAACGGCGAGCTGCGCCGGGAGATCTCCGTCGAGACGCTGCGGGACGTCCTCAAGGACCATCCCGAGACCATCGCTCCCGAGACGCACAGCAAGGCCGTGCATGCGGTCAAGGCCATCGAGACCGGCACGACCCGCGTGCACCTGCTCGACGGCCGGATCTTCGACGGATTGCTCAACGAGATTTTCTCCAACGAGGGCGTCGGCACGCTCATCTACGGCAACGATTATCAGCAGATCCGCAAGGCGACGCGCCGTGACGTGCGCCTCATCTACAACCTCACGCGCCACGCCGTGAAGCGGGAGGAGCTGATCTATCGCACCCAGCAGGCGATCGAAAAGAACATCGACCAGTTCTTCGTGTTTGAAATCGACGAGAACCTCAT
>JBGOXZ010000128.1:0-7180 GCA_041479395.1 Opitutaceae bacterium | reverse complement strand
AGCAAAATCGTTCGTGCTCCGCTTCGCTCGCAGAGGGCGACGGCGGATCGGACCGATGCTCGTCCGCCCGCGGACGTCCGGCGCGGAAGGGCCGGCTGGCCTTCGACGGCGCTTGGCCGCGGGACGATCGGAAAGACCGCGGCCAACTTTTTTGTGTCTTTTGCGCCTTTTTGCGACTAACTCTCCCGGCTCGCATGGACCGCATCGCCCAGGCCTTCGCCCGCGCCCGCGCCCAGAACCGGGCCGCCTTTGTGGCCTACCTGTGCGCCGGTGATCCCGATTTTGACACGTCGCTGGCGGCCTGCCGCGCGGTGCTGGCGGGCGGCGTGGACCTCCTCGAACTCGGCGTGCCGTTTTCTGATCCGCTGGCCGATGGACTCACCAACCAGCTCGCCGCGCAGCGCGCCCTCGAAGCGGGCATGACGTCCGCCCGCGTATTCGAGCTGGTGCGCGCCCTGCGCGCCGACCATCCGGACACGCCATTGATTTTCTACACCTACTTCAATCTCGTCTTTGCCAACGGCGTCGACGCCTATGTGCGCGCCGCGAGGGCCGCCGGGGTCGACGGCATGCTGACGCTCGACCTCCCGCCCGAGGAGGCTGGCGACGTGCTTGCGGCCGGCGCCGCGCACGATCTCAAGAGCATTTTCATCGTGGCGCCGACCACCTCCGACCGCCGCCTTCCCAAGATCACCGCCGCGGCGACGGGATTCATCTACTACGTTTCGCGCGAAGGCGTCACCGGGGTGCGCGACGAGATGGCCGGGGGCATTCCCGAGGCCGTGGCGCGCATCAAGGCCCACACGCCGCTACCGGTGGTCGTGGGCTTCGGTCTTTCGCGCCGCGACCAGGTCCACGACGTGGCGCGCTGTGCCGACGGCGTGGTGGTCGGCAGTGCGCTGGTCAATTGCATCAAGGAGAATCTGGGCGACACCGGCCGCATCGTGGCGCGCCTGCGTGCCGTGGTGGCCGAGCTCGCCGCCGGCACGGTGCGCGGTTGACGATCAGATCACCTGCGGCCGCGGCAGGTCCAGGGCGGCGATGGCGGCCATGATGCGCTCCGAGGCGTGCTGGAAGCGCTCCTTGCCGTCCGCGTGATCGTCGTAATCCGCCGGGCGGAGCGGGGGGCCGAAGATCACCGACACCGGCGTGCCGAGCCGGAGCGGGCCCTTGCGGCCAAAAGCCTCGAAGGAACCGAAAATGCGCACCGGCACCACCGGCACGCCCGAGCGGCAGGCCAGCAGGCCCACCCCGGCCTTGGGGCGCTGCAGCGCGCCGGTCCTCGTGCGCGTGCCCTCGGGGAAAACGATGAGCGCCTTGCCGTCCTTCAGCACCTTCAGCACGCGCTTGATGGCGGTGACATCCGCGCCGGAATCGCGATCGACGGGAATGGTGCCGACGGCATCCAGCCACCAGCTAATGATGCCGCCTTTCCAGAGCGTCTTGCGGGCGAAAAACGCCATCTGTCGCGGCACATGGCAGCCAATTAGCGGTGGATCGAGGAGGCTGGCATGATTCGCGGCAATGATGATTCCGCCCTCGCGGGGGATGTGCTGAACGCCGGAGACGTCGCCGTGAAAGAGGATGTCGTGCAACGTCTCCACGACGTGGTAGCAGATTCCGTAGATGGCATCCATCTTGACCGGCGGAGTGCGGAGGCTCATGAGGCGGCGAGGCGGGCAGCGATGGGCGCGGCCATCGCCGCGACGACCTCCTCGAGGGTGAGACGCGTGCTGTCGATGGCGGTGGCGCCCGGGGGGCACGTGAGCGGCGCGGCTTTGCGCGAGGAGTCCAGTCGGTCGCGCTCGTGGATGGTGTCCTGCCCGCCCTGGGCCACGCGGCGGCGGGCGCGCTCCGCGGGGTCGGCGAGCAGGAAAAAACGGAAGTCCGCGCCGGGGAAAATCACCGAGCCGATGTCGCGCCCCTCCATCACCAGGCCGCGAAACCCGTGACGCCGCGCCACCGCGGTCTGGCCGCGCTGGTAGGCCAGCAGCCACTGCCGCAGCTCGGGGATGGCGGAGAAAAGCGACACGTGGTCGTTCACGTCTTTGCTGCGGATCTCGTCACCCGCCACGCGCCCGGCGATTTCCATTTCGGCGCGGCGGCCGGTGACCCGGGTGTCCAGCTTCAGCGCCGCGAGCGCCGCACGCACCGCGGGCAGATCGGCGTGGCTGACACGGCGGCGGAGCAACTCGGCCGTCACCGCCCGGTAGAACGAGCCGGTGTCGACGTGCAGCAAATGAAACCGTTCGCTCAGCGCGTCCGCCGTGGACGATTTGCCGGAGGCGGCACCGCCGTCGATGGCGACAATGATGAAATCCTTTGAGCTCACGGGCGGGAATGCGACTTCTTCCACACTTGGTCCAGCACCTCAAAGAAATTTGGGAACGTCTTCGCGCAGCAGTCGGGGTCGCGGACGCGGAGCCACGGCCGGCCGTCTTTCCGCAGGTCGTGACAGCCGAGGATGGCAAAGCTCATGGCAAAGCGGTGGTCGCCATAGGTTTCGATTTCAACATCGTGGGGCGGCGGGCGCGGCGTGATCGTGAGCGCGTCATCCTCCTCGATAACCTCCTGGCCCAATTTGCGCAATTGACGCGCCACGCCCGCGACGCGGTCGGTCTCCTGCCGGCGGGTGTGGGCAATGCCCGTGATGCGCGTCGGCCCGGTGAGCAGCGGCGCGATTGCGGCGAGGGTGAGGAAGGTGTCGGAAAACTCCCGGAAATCCTGGGTGACACCCCGGCCGGCCGCATCTTTCCCGGCGAAGACCTCGATGCCTTCGCGGCCGGTCAGGCTCGTCGCGGTCAATCCGATCCGCTCCAGCACGGAGATGAACTGCGTGTCGCCCTGCAATCCGCGCTCCGGCTGGCGCAATTCCGGCAGCCGGACGTGGCCGCCGGCCACCAGCGGCAGCGCCAGGAAATAGCTCGCAGCCGTGGCGTCTGGCTCGATGGCGTAGGCGGTGGCTTCGAGGCGATAGGGCGTGGTATTCGCAACGAGGAACGTGTTCTCATCGCGACGCTCGAGGGGAGGCTGTCCGAAATGCTCCATCAGCCGCGCGGTCATTTGCACAAATGGCCAGCGCACGTCTCCGACCAACGTCACTTCGAGCGGCGCCGGGAAGAGTGGCGCGATCATGAGCAGCGCGGAGAGCATCTGGCTGCTTTCGCGTGCGTCAATCGCGACCGTCCCGCCGCGCAGGCCGCGCGCCTGGATTTCGAGCGGAAGGAATCCTTCCTTGCCGAGACAACGGATGTCGGCGCCGATCGAACGCAGAGCCTCGATCAGGCCGCGCATCGGCCGCCTCCGCATCTGGGGCACACCGTCGAGGCGGTAAACCCCGTGCGCCGCCGCCGCACAAAATGCCGTCAGGAAACGCGCCGCGGTGCCCGCGTTGCCGACGAAGATTTCCGCCGATTTCGCCGGGATTTTTCCGCCCTGCCCGGCGATGCGGATGGTCCCCGCCCGGGGATCGGGCGTTACCTCGATGCCCAGCGTGTTGAGAGCCGCCGCCATCAAATCCGTGTCCTCGCTGGCGAGCGCGTGGGCGAGGGTGACCGGACCGTCGCACAGTGCACCGAGCAGCAGAGCGCGATTGGTGAGACTCTTGGATCCGGGCAGCGTCACCTCGCCGCGCACCGGGCGCGTGAAGGGCGTGATGGGCAGCGGATTGGGCAACGGGGACATTGTCTAATGGACCACTCGTGCGATGGTCGGACAGCGCAACAGCCGACGCCACGAAGGCGTCGTAGGCAATCCGAATGTCCGCCGCTCAGGGGCGGAAACCATCCCGGTACGCCTTGCCCCGTTCGAGGCGGGCACGGATTTCGATAAAATCGTGGTTGGCCAGGGCGGTCTGAAAAGCGTGCAATTCATCCTGGAACTGCCGCAGCGCGCGCAGCACCTCCTCGCGGTTTTGCTTGAGGATTTCGACCCACATGGTCGGGTCGCCGGCCCCGATGCGCGTGGTGTCGCGCAGACCGCCACCGGCGAAGTTGCGCCATGCCGGGTTCTTCTGGGCGAGAAAATGGCACAGGTTCGTGGCGACCACCTGCGGCAGATGGCTGATGTGCGCGACGATTTCGTCGTGCACATCGGGATCGAGGGTGGTCACCTCGGCCCCGAGATCGTGCCAGAAGCGCACCACGGCGTCGATGGCGCCCGGCTCGGTTTCGCGCCGCGGAGTGACAAAGCAGGTGCGTCCGTCAAACAGGGTTTCGGTGGCGTGCTCCCAGCCGCTCTTCTCCGAACCAGCCATGGGATGTGCGCCGACGAAGTGCGCCCCGCGGGGCACCGCCGCATGGCAGAGGCGCGTGATTTCGCCCTTCACGCTGCCCACGTCGGTGATGAGCGTGCCCGCGCCGAGGTGCGGGCCGACGGCTTGGGCCAGAGTGATGATTCTTTCGACCGGCGCGGCGAGCACGACAAGGCTGGCGCCGCGCACGGCCTCCTCCGGCGTGTCCCGCACCTCGTCGCACCAAGGCTGGGTGCGCAGACGCACACGATTTTCTGGCCGACGCGACCAGAGCACGATGCTCCGCGCGAGACCGCGATGGCGTGCGGCCTTGGCCACGGAGCCGCCGAGCAGGCCCGGCGCCAAAACGGTAAGTTGTTCAAGCACATCCTCGAGAAAAGCCGCGCGCCGGGCATTGTCGAGCCCGGCGCAGAGCGGACGCGGCGCGGACCGTGAAGGCGCGATGAAACATCACGCGGGTCCGTGGCACCCGTCCGGGCTGCCTGACATCGGCCGATTATCCCCGCAGAGGGTGGGGAGCCTGAGAACCACGGGCGGAGTTCCCGCAGGCCATGCGCCCCGGAAAGGAGGACCGCACCGGCGATTGGCCCCAACCGGCAGGGGTCAATATTGCATTGTCATGTCTTACACGGTGTAGTCGGATGAATTCATGAGTGAGAACTTGGAGGAGAAGTCCAAGGCCAGGTGGACGATCATCCTCCTCTATGCATTGATGGCGGTGGGCATCCTCCTGCCGTTTGTGCTCTTGTGGTTCAAACGATGAAATCCTGGCGGTTTTTGCGCCTGTTATGAACAAGACCCTGCTGCCCATCCGCCTCGTGTTCATCGTGCTCTGCGCCGCCGCGGGCTGGCTGCTCTGTTACACGATCCGGGAGTGGGATCCCTATCGTCTGCGCGCCACCTTCATCGGCCTGATGATCGGCGTGCTCGTGGTCCTGGTGGACATCATGCTGAAGGGCTTCTCGCTGCGGGGTCTTTCGGCGATGACGTTTGGCTTGGCCGTGGGTGCGCTGGTCGCGTTGTTCATTTCGAGTTCGCCCCTTTTTGAAAACGGCGATCCGCAGACGGTGTACCTGTTCCGGCTGGCGCTGTTCTTGATCTGCTCCTACCTCGGGACGGTCATCGCGCTGCGGGGCAAGGACGAATTCAATCTCGTCATCCCCTATGTGCGTTTTGTGCCCCACGAGGTGGACGTCCCGCTGGTGGTGGTGGATACGAGCGCACTGATCGACGGACGCGTGGCCAAGGTTTGCGAGGCGGGTTTCATCAACGCGGCGCTGGTCATCCCGCGCTTTGTGCTGGAGGAACTGCAGCACGTGGCTGATTCGGCGGATCCGCTGCGGCAGGCCCGTGGACGGCGCGGGCTGGAAGTGCTCAACGACCTGCGCCGGATCAAGAACCTCGACCTGCGCATCCACGAGAGCGAGGTCAGCAAGCGGCAGGACGTCGATGCCAAGCTCGTCTTCCTCGCGCAATCGATGCGTGCCAAACTGCTCACGACCGACTACAATCTGGCGAAGATGGCCGAATTCCACGGAGTGCCGTGGCTCAACCTCAACCACCTCGCCAACGCGCTGCGGCAGGAACTGAGCGTCGGTGACACCATCGAGGTCAACCTGGTTAAGCTCGGCAAGGAGGAAGGGCAGGCGGTGGGCTTCTTCGATGACGGCTCGATGGTGGTCGTGAATGCGGCGCGCTCCTATGTGGGCCGGCGCGTGACCGCCGAGATCACCAGCGTGCTCCCGTCGGCCGGCGGCAAGATGGTCTTTGCGCGGTTCGTGGGCGAAGTATCCTAGCCTTGCTCCAGTCGCGCGGCGCATTTCGCCGCAGCGGGAGTTCGCCCACGCTGCTTCAGGCAGGAAGCGTGCGCCGAAGCGTGCGGTTCGTCAGCGAACGGAGGCCAACGGACGGCAGCGATCCAGAGGACGGAACGGCGCCTATTTTGCGCGCGTAGCGGTCCACTCGCTCTTGGTCACCTGGCCGTCCCGGCCGGGCCGCTCGACGGTGCCCTTGATGGTGTCACCGTCCAGTTTACCATCATATTTGGTCTCGAATTTGTTGCCTTGGAATTCGCGCACGACCGAGAATGCAATCTGGTCGTCTTTGAACGATGCGCTGCTGATCGGGGTCTCGCCGCGGAAACCGCTCATGTTGCCGGTGAGCAGGCCATCCTTCAGCTCGAGCTTCAGGGTGACTTCCCTCGGTTGGCCATCCCGTCCCGGTATGGACCATTTCCAAGTGCCGGTGGGATCGCCCGCAAAGGCAAGGACGCTGGTGAGACAAACGGCGGCGAGGGCCGCGCCTATCAATCGGAGTGGTTTCATAGGTAGAAAGGTTCAGTAAGCGGTACGAAGCTTGGATGACGCCCGGCAACCCGGATCGGTTTCGGATCGCACTCTCGGAGAGGCCGTTTGGGGCCAAAATCCTGCGTGGTCGAGGCCGTCTGATGCCATGACTTTGCGTGACCACGCACTGCGCCGGTGGGCGCCCCGTCTTCACGCAGTCCGCTGCGCGGCAGCCTTCGCCGGCTGCCCGTCGACAACGCCGAGTATCTGAAGTTTGAGTTTGAGTTAGACTTGGAGTCCAGAGGGTTGGGTCCGCCGTCGCTCTTCGCAGGCGGACAGCCTCCGCCTCAACGGCTTCTAGAATGGCTTGGACTCCCGGCCTGTTCAAGACAGGCCTGCCAGCCGTAGCCCGTAGGGCGGGGCTGGTGGAGCACCTATGCGTTAAGCGCAAACGGCGACCCGCTAAACACGTGGCGCGAACACTCACTTGACCTGTTAAACAAGCGAACAAAGTGGGGTGCTAAAGTGTGTTAAACGCTCACCGGAAGGGCGCTAACCGTCGCTGAATGGCATTCGCCATTCCGCTGTGTGGTGAGTGACGCATCGTTCGACCCACCAGGCCAAGGTATACGTCACTTCATGT
>JBGOXZ010000127.1:0-7190 GCA_041479395.1 Opitutaceae bacterium | reverse complement strand
ACATCCGCACGCCCGAGATCACCAAGGTGGTGCATACCGGCGGGCGGTTCGCGTGGGAGCGCGAGTTCAGCGCCGGGCCGGACTTCGACGCGCTCGCGACAGATTTCCGCGTGACGCCCGGAGTCGTGGCGTGAGGCGGACTCGTGCAATTGAACGCCTGATTCCGAGTGAAATGCCGATAGCCAGGCGGTTGTAGGGCGGGATCTCCCGATCCCGCCCCACAACTTTCGACTGCGTGCTTCCGGCTGAAGCGGCGACCAACGCCATCGTCGTAGGGGCGCAATCTGGTTGCGCCTTTTTTTCTTTTCCCCCCGATCTTCGCCGGAGGCCACATCGGGCGCGGCAAGACCGCGCCCCTACGAAGGAACCTCCGGGAACGTCTTCGGGCTGTCCGGTATCCGGTGTCACCAATCAGGTGTCGCGGGCCCAGCCCCGCCGCTTGACACTCCGCGGTGCCGTGGCAACCTGCGGGTTTTCGTCATGGAGCTCGCCCTCGATCAACCGGTGCTGGTCCTCAACCGCCTGTGGCAGGCGGTGAATGTGGTCGGCGCCCGTCGCGCCTTCGCGCTGCTCGCGCGCGGGCACGCCAGCGTCGTGCATCACTACGAGGACGATTTCCGGGTCTTCTCCATGATGGATTGGATCGACTTCTCGCGGTTCAACCCGCCGCTCTCCGAGGTGGAGATGGTGCGCACCGTGCGCCACACGATCCGGCTGCCGCGCGTCATCCTGCTGACCTTCTTCGACAAGCTGCCGTGCAAGGAACTGAAACTGACGCGCAACAACGTCTTCGAGCGCGACCGGAACCACTGCCAGTATTGCGGCGGGCGTTTCCCGCGCGAGGAGCTGAACCTCGACCACGTGATTCCGCGGCACTACGGCGGCCGCACCACGTGGGAGAACATCGTGTGTTCGTGCATGAAGTGCAATACGCGCAAGGCCAACCGGCTGCCGCACGAGGCGGGCATCCGCCTGATTCGCAAGCCGGTGCGCCCGAAGTGGCGGCCGGTGATCTCGCTCGTGCTCGGCGCGCAGCACCACGAAATGTGGAAGGACTTCCTCGATCTCGCCTACTGGAACGTCGAACTCGACGAGTAGGCGGCGGAACCGGTACCCATGGGTTTTCCCGAACCACTACCCCTCCGGCGGAACTTCTGCCGGCGGTCGGCCGCTGGGTGCGGCCTGCTGCTGGCCGCCCTGCTGCTCTGGCCGGCCTCAGCCCGGGCCACGCGCGACGACGATCTGGTCGCGCGCATGAAGGACCGGATCAACACGCTGACGACCCTGATGGCGGAAAAAACCGACCCGGCCGAGAAGGAGCGGCTCGCCCGCCGGCGGGAGACCCTGGAGCAGGAGCTGGCGATCGTGGAAAAACGGCAGGCGATCGACACCCAGGAGCGCGAGCTGAGGACGATGGTGCTGGCCCAGCCGCGCGAGCAGCTGCGCGGTGTTCTCCAAATGGTGCCGGCGGACACGGCGGCCGTGGAGAAACGCCTGCGCGATCTGGCCACCCGCCGGACCCAAGCGACGGCGGAGCTGGAAGATCTGCGCCACCAGCTGGAGCAGCTCCCGGCGGCCACGGATGACGCCGCGACCGTCAAGCGGGCGGAACTCGAGGAGGAGACGTTTGTCAAGGACGAGGAGCTCCGCGCCATCGCCCTGCAGCAGGAGGCGGCCGAGGTCGAGAGCGATCTCATCGCGCAGGCGCAGGCCCTGCGCGACCGGCTGCACACCGCGGAGGCCGCGGTACATCTCTCGCTGCACGGGCTTTATGAGCAGGGATTGCTGATGCAGGGGGACTCCGCCTCGGGCAAACAGCTCGCGACCCGGCGGGCAAACGTGGCGGAGAACCTGCGCAACAGCGAGGCGGCGGCCGAGCTGGTGCGCCAGAAACAGGAGAAGTTCGACGAAGAGCTGAAGCTGTTGGAGAGCCGGACGGTGACTTCGCAGCGTCGTCCCCGGCTCGAGCGGTTCATCGCCTCGGAGAATGCGCACAAACAACTCTCAGGCCAGCGGCTGGGGTTCCTGACCACGCAGGTGGAGGCGCTGCGGAGGACGCACGCGTTGCTGGAGACGCAGGAGAAGCTGAACGACTATGGGCATCGTTTTGTCGAGGACCAGTTCCGAAACCTGTGGGTCGCCTACCTGCGGCGCCTGGGAGGGCCCGTGGCGGTCGCGGCGGCATTGGTGGCTTTTTACCTGCTGATCAGCCGTCTGGTGCTGCCGCGCCGTTACCACAAGGAGGAGCTGTTCCTGGCGCGGCGGCTGGGCCGCTACGCCACCGCCCTGCTGGTGGCGGTGGTGGCGGCGGTGTACCTGATCGAGGACATTGCCACGCTGGCCACGACCCTCGGCCTGGTGGGCGCCGCGCTGGTGATTTCGCTGCAAGACGTCTGCGCCTCGTTTTTTGCGTGGTTCGTCATCATGCTCGGCCACAAGTTCACCATCGGCGACCGGCTCGAGATCGACGGGACGAAGGGCGACGTGCTCGACATCCAGCTGCTGCGCACGACCCTCATTGAGGTGAACAACTGGCTGGGCACCGACCAGCCGACCGGGCGCATCATCGTCATCCCCAACAATCTCGTCTTCAAAACCAAGGTCTTCAACTACTCACACGGCCATCCCTTCATCTGGGGCAAGATTGACGTGACCGTGACCTACAGCACGCCGGTGGCGGGGGCGCTGGCGCTGTTCAAGAAAGTGCTCGAAGAAGAGACGCGGGAGGATTTCGCGGCAGCGCGGCGGGCCGCGGCGGCCATGGAGCGGCGCTACGGCGTGCCCGATGCCGAATACGAGCCGAAGATCCACACCCGACTGGCGGACAGCGGCGTGACCTTCAGCCTGTTTTATGTGAGCCACTACCGGCAAACCTCGGCCGTGCGCAATCGCATCAACCGGCGGCTCATCGCCGAGCTGGAGCACCACCGGGAGATTCAGCTCGCCTACACCACGATGAGCGTGCTGACCAGCCCGGCCTCCGACGGCCCTTCGGCGGTGCTGGGCTCGGAGACCGACCAGCCGCCCCTGACTGCCTCGCCCCGCGCCTGAGCCGGTCGTTGCGGAGCGATGCGCGGCGTGCGCCGCCAATAGCCCCGGCCACCGGGCGCCCAGTGACGCCGGAGTGGCGGATTCGAAGCCGTCGATGGTCTTAGTAAATGGAGTCAGGCTGATCCTGCGTTGAGAGCCGCGTCCGAGCAGCAACGGCTTCCTCGTTGGACGAAGTTGGCCGTTTCCTTTCCAGCAAGCACGTGGCTGAGCGCACAACATGAAGAACGCCTGGATAGCCGTGTGTCTGGCATTCAGCACAGGCTGCGCGACATTCGATCGTGCCGGTGATTCGAGATACCTCGGCTACACGCGGAGCGGCATCAGGTTCACCCGGGGTGCGATAGCCACGCTCGAGCCGCAGGCACACAGTCATCGGCGCGACGAGATCGACCGCGAAGTGCGGGAGCGGATTCTTCACCAGGACTTCCGCTTCAAGGTCTGGATGGACGATTTGACCGCCCGCAAAGCGTTTTTTCCGGGCATCGGCGAGGCGGAAGGCGCGCGGCTCGATCGCACCGCCGACATCGAAGTCGAAGTGACCGTCTATGCGGACATCTTCCCGGTCGAGATGGATGCCTACAGCCGCCAGGCGCAGTTTGATGCGCGGTTCTCGTATTTGGCGCGCTTCAATCAGCGCCTCTTCCGCGAGCTGGACCGGCTGGGACGAATTGCGCCCGCCCAAGGGATCTTCTGATCTGGTTCCCAAGCCACAATCGAGGCGGCCCCTACGGGCGCGTGGCCAGATCTCTTGCCGTCGTTTTCGCCGGATTCAATCGAAGGTCGACCATGAGATCCGCGGCGATTTTTTCGAGATCGGCGCGCAGCGCGGCGATGCGTCCGGAATCGGGCACCAGGATGGTGGCCCGCGCCTGGAACAAGGTGCCGCCCCCCCATCGGGGCGCTGACGCGCTCGGACGCCAATTCCTCGACGTTGGCCTGGTGGGCGGCCAGCACGGCCGACACCTGCCGCAGGATGCCGGGCCGATCCTGGCCGACGAGTTCGAGCGCGACCACCGAACCACTGGCTGGCCGGGCCGTCTCCTGGCCGGCATGGACAATCACCCGCAGACCCTCGACCTCCAGTCTCTGCAGCGCGCGCTTCAGGTCATCCGCCCGGTCGGCGGGCGCCTCCACCCGGATGATTCCGGCAAACTGCCCTCCAAGATGGCACATCCGGCTCTCCAGCCAGTTGCCGCCCCGATCGGCCACGCAGGCGGCGATCAACTGCACTAGTCCAGGCCGGTCGGTCCCGATGACCGTCATGACGAGGGTGGTGAGCATGGGGCAACGCTGGCTTTGCGGCCCGCGGATGCCAATCACCGGATTTTGCCGGCAGCGGCGCGACCGTTGACCGGAATCGCGCCGGGAAAGGCGGGGTGCGCGACCCCGGGGGCGCGGCCGGCTCAGCGGATGTCGGCGTGGTAGCTCTGCAGCGATTTCACGCCGGCGCGGCCCTTGCGGTATTCGAGGATGCCCTGCGCCGACGCCCGGGCGGCGGCGGTCGTGGTCATGTACGGCACCTTGTACTTGATCGCCGCCTTGCGAATGTAGCCGTCGTCGTAGACGCTCGCCTTGCCGATGGGCGTGTTGATGATGAGCTGGATCTCCTTGTTCTTGATTTCGTCGAGGATGTTCGGTCGGTGCGGCTCGTGGAGCTTGTAGCTCAGACCGGCCTTGACGCCGCGCTCCGCCAGATAGCGGCAGGTGCCGTCGGTGGCCTTGAGCGTGAATCCAAGCTGCTGAAACTGTCGCGCGATCTCGACGATGGCCGGCTTGTCCTTGTCGGTGACGGAGATAAACACGGTGCCCTGCAGGGGCAGCGGCGGCTGTGCGGCCTCCTGGGCCTTGAAGTAGGCCAGACCGAAGGAAGGCGCCAGGCCCAGCACCTCACCGGTAGAGCGCATTTCCGGGCCGAGCACCGGGTCCACCTCGGGGAACATGTTGAAGGGCATCACGACCTCCTTCACGCCCACGTGGGGAATTCGCTTCCGCTGCAGCCCGAGATCGGCGAGTTTGGCCCCGAGCATCAGCTGGGTGGCGATGCGGGCCATGGGCACATTGCAGACCTTCGAGACGAGGGGGACGGTGCGCGAGGCGCGGGGATTGGCCTCGAGCACGTACACCTTGTCCTGGCAGATCGCGTACTGGACGTTCATCACGCCACGGACTCCGAGCTCGCGCCCGAGGCGGAGCGTGTAGTCCTCAATGGTCTTCACGTGCTTCGCCGGCAGGGTCACCGGCGGGATGGCGCAGGCGGAATCGCCGGAATGGATCCCGGCCAGCTCGATATGCTCCATCACGGCGGGCACAAAGGCATCGGTGCCATCGGCCAGGGCGTCGGCCTCGGCTTCGATGGCATTGTCCAGAAAGCGATCGATCAGGATCGGCCGCTCGGGCGTCACGTCCACGGCCTTGGTCACATATTCCCGGAGCATGTCCTCGTCGTGGACCACCTCCATGCCGCGCCCGCCGAGGACAAACGACGGCCGCACCATGAGGGGATAGCCGATCCGAGCCGCGATTTCCTGGGCCTCGGCGAAGCTGCTGGCCATGCCGGACTCGGGCATGGGAATGCCCATGCGCTCCATCATGTGCCGGAAGCGGTCGCGATCTTCCGCCAGGTCGATCGTGTCCGGCGTGGTGCCGAGGATCTTCACGCCGGCGGCCTCGAGCTCCTTGGCGATGTTGAGCGGCGTCTGGCCACCGAACTGCACGACGACGCCTTCGGGCTTCTCCTTCCCGTAGATGCTCAGGACGTCCTCGACCGTGAGCGGCTCGAAGTAGAGCTTGTCGGAGGTGTCGTAGTCGGTGGACACGGTCTCCGGATTGCAGTTGACCATGATGGTCTCGTACCCGGCCTCGTGCAGGGCGAAGGCCGCGTGGACGCAGCAGTAGTCGAACTCGATGCCCTGGCCGATGCGGTTCGGTCCGCCGCCCAGCACCATGACTTTCTTGCGGCTGCTGACCGGGACGCGATCGGGCGCGTTGTAGGTGGAGTAATAATAGGCGGCGTGTTCGACGCCGCTGACCGGCACCGCATCCCACGCCTCGACCACCCCCAGACGCTGGCGGCGTTCGCGCAGACTGGTTTCAGGCACGGCAAGCAGGCCGGCGAGATACCGGTCGGCGAAGCCGTCCTTCTTGGCCTGGATGAGCAGGGCATCGGGCAGTTCGCGGCCCTTGAATCGCAGGATTTCCTCCTCCAGCTCGACCAGTTCCTTCATCTGCTGGATGAACCACGGTTTGATGAAGGTCTTGCGGTAGAGTGCCTGGACGTCCGCGCCCTGGCGCAGTGCCTCGTACATGATCCACTGGCGCTCGCTGGACGGTTCGTTGAGCATCGCCAGCAGCTCAGGCAGCGGACGCTGGTGAAAATTCCGGGCGAATCCCAAGCCGTAGCGTCCGTTCTCCAGCGAGCGGACGGCCTTCTGGAAGGCCTCCTTGTAGGTCTTGCCGATGCTCATGACCTCGCCGACCGCGCGCATCTGTGTGCCCAGTTTGTCCTCGGCCCCCTTGAATTTCTCGAAGGCGAAGCGCGAGAACTTGACCACCACGTAATCGCCGGACGGCGTGTATTTCTCGAGCGTGCCGTCGCGCCAGTAGGGAATCTCGTCGAGCGTCAGCCCGCCGGCGAGCTTGGCCGAGACGAGCGCGATGGGGAAACCGGTGGCCTTCGACGCCAGCGCCGACGAGCGCGAGGTGCGCGGGTTGATCTCGATGATGACGACGCGACCGGTCTTGGGGTCGTGGGCGAACTGGATGTTGGTGCCGCCGATCACCCCGATGGCCTCGACGATGCGATAGGAGTACTCCTGCAACTTGGCCTGGAGCTTCGGGTCGATGGTCAGCATCGGCGCCACGCAGTAGGAGTCGCCGGTATGGACGCCCATGGCGTCCACGTTCTCGATGAAACAGACGGTGATCATCTGGTTCTTGGCGTCGCGGACGACTTCCAGCTCGAGCTCCTCCCAGCCGAGGACGGATTCCTCGACGAGGATTTGGCCGACCATGCTGGCGGAGATTCCGCGGCTGGCGACGGTGCGCAGTTCCTCGACGTTATACACGAGGCCGCCGCCGGTTCCGCCCAGGGTGTAAGCCGGACGGATGACCACCGGGTAGCCCAATTCGCCGGCGATCTT
>JBGOXZ010000126.1:0-7288 GCA_041479395.1 Opitutaceae bacterium | reverse complement strand
TTTTCCGCACGTTGCCGGCATGACCGAGAAGCAACTGTCGGGGATGCGTGGGCGGCTCGGGCGATTTTTGCGTGACCTGGTCGCGCCGATGGGCCGGAGCGAGCGTCGGCAGTGGGCGCAAATCTACATCCAAGGCCTGCTGTTGGACGGGCAGCGCAAATCGGTGCAGCCGATGGCGGAGCGGATCGCTGGAGCGGATGAACAGGCACTCAACCAGTTCCTCAATCAAAGTCCATGGGAAGTGACGGAAATCCAGCGGCGGCTGGCTCGCCGGCTGGCCGACGACGGCGCGGAGCCCGTCTACTGGGTCATCGACGAGACGTCGTTTCCGAAGGCCGGGGCGCATTCTGTGGGCGTGGCCCGGCAATACTGCGGGGCGCTGGGCAAGATCGCCAATTGCCAGGTGGCGGTGAGCCTGCACTGGAGCCAAGGCGAGATGAGTTATCCGATCAGCTGGCGATTGTTTTTGCCGGAGGACTGGAGCCAGGACCCGGCGCGGCGGCAGGAGGCGCGCATTCCCGCGGAAGTGGTCCATCGCACCAAACAAACTTTGGCCTTGGAACTGATCGATCAAGCGCGGGATTGGTCGCTGCCGACTGGCCTCGTCCTGGCCGACTCCGCCTACGGCAACGATTTTGACTTGCGCGCAGCGCTGCGCGATCGGGCGTTGGGCTATGCCGTCGCGGTCGAGCCGAATACCGTGGTCTGGCTGGAGGATCCGCAGGTGCCTCTGCCGGCACCGAGGGGCAAGCGGGGACGGCCCCGTCGTCATCCTCGCTTGGCCGATTTGCCCCCGGTCCTTTCGCTGCTCGCAGTGGCGCAAAAGTTGCCGCCCTCGGCTTGGCGCACGGTCACTTGGCGTGCCGGAACCAAAGGACCGCAGACCTCCCGCTTCGCCCTGGTCAAGGCTTGGGCCGCACACGGCTGGAGGAAGTCGGCGCACCCGCCGCGCACCCCGGAATGGCTGCTTATCCAGTGGCCGAAGGATGCGGCCGAGCCTGGCGACTACTGGATGCTGTGGAATCCGGCGGGCGCGGCCGCCCCCTCCCTGCGTGCGGCGATTCACGCCGCCCGCGGTCGATGGAAGATCGAACAAGATTACCGCGAACTCAAAGACGAACTCGGCCTCGATCACTTCGAAGGGCGCGGATGGCTTGGCTGGCATCATCACGTTACCCTGGTCTCCCTGGCCTTCTGTTTCCTCCGCAGTGAACAAGCTCGCGCCAAAAAAAAACTTCTGGTGTGACCTTGCCGATGATGCGGCGGCTGCTCCAGGCCAGCCTGATCCGAATGGCCGGCCGATGTCCCTGGTGTCTGACGCAGTTCGATGACACGTCCTAAACTTAACTAAGTATTACTAGTTGATCGTCGTGGCGATGAAAAACAGCGCGAGGATGCGCCAGCGGTAGTGGCCGATTCTCGTAAGGGAGGCGGCGGGGGAACTCATGGGGAGGAGCGGGAACTGCGGCTGGGACCCTTGACGGCGGGCTCGATCGTGACGTGATTGAAAGAGATGGAGCCGGCATCTTGCAACACTTCAGCCTCGCGGACGCCGCGGAAGGCGCAATCAGCGAAGCGCACATCCTCGATCACGGCGCCGGCGAATCCCATCACCCACATGACCCGCGGGCTCGCGCGGCTCGTGACGTTCTCCAGGACGACATTCCGCACCACCGGACGGAAGGGACCTTTGGGGCCCTCCTCGTAGAGGAAGTCGATGGTCAGCACCGCTTCGGCGACTTGACCGATCTCGATGTTGCGCAGGAAGACGTTCTCGATGACGCCGCCGCGGCGGGCGTTGGACTTGAAGCGCAGCGCGCGGTCGAGGTTGGGACTGTCCATGACGCAATCCTCGACAAAAACATTGCGGCAGCCGCCGGACACCTCGCTGCCGATGACGACGCCGCCGTGGCCGTCCTTCATGGTGCAATGCCGCACAATGATGTTCTCTGACGGCACGGCCACGCGGCGGCCGTCGTTGTTGCGGCCCGATTTGATGGCGATGCAGTCGTCGCCGGTGTCGAACTGGCAGTCCTCGATGAGCACGTCGCGGCAGGATTCGGGATCGCAGCCGTCGTTGTTGGGACCCTCCGAGAGAATATTGACGCCGCGCACGATGACATTGGTGCAGAGCACGGGATTTATCTCCCACATGGGGGAGCGGCGGATTCGCACGCCTTCGATGAGGACATTGCGGCAGCGGTAGGGCTGAATGAAATTGGGCCGGAGAAAATGGCCGCCGCCGAAGACGCGCTGGGCCACCGGCACGCCACGCTCGCCCAGATCGTTCAGGAGATCGCGGCTGGCTTTGACCTTGGCCGGAGTTCCCTTCGGTCCCCGTTTGGTCCAAGCCCACCAGTTCTCCTCCGACGCCGCGCCGTCGAGGGTGCCCTCGCCGGTCACAGCAATGTTCTCCTGTTCGAAGGCATAAATGAGGGCGGAGTAGTTGTAGCATTCCGTGCCCTCCCAGCGCGTATAGACCACCGGCAGGTACCGGGCCGGATCGGTGATGAATTTCAGCGTGGAGCCCCCGGCGATGCGGAGGTCGACGTTGCTTTTGAGATGGATCGGGCCGGTCAGGAAGACGCCCGCGGCCGAGACGGTCACGTGGCCTCCTCCCGCCTGGTGACAGGCGGCGATGGCTTTGGCGATCGCCTCGGTGCAATCCGTCTTGCCATCGGCCATCGCGCCGTAATCAGTGATGGCAAATTCGCGGGCGGGAAAGACCGGCGCCACGATGCGCGCCAGAATCCCGGGGACCTGGGCCCATTCCGCGGCGACGGGCGTATCCGCTGGCGCCGCCACGTCCGTGGATCTCGCCACCGGCTCGACGGTCGGCGCGAGCCCGAGCACGTCCTGCAGTTCGATTCCGGCGAGAATGAAAGGGCCGACGCCCTTGAGATCGTTATCAACGATGGGCTCGCTGAGGTAGTATTCGTAGGTGCCGTCGCGGCCGTAGCCAAGTCCAGCCCCGGAGCAGCATTGGGTCAGGGTCACCCGGCCCTTCTGGTCAACCTGGACGAGTCTCCCCGCCAAGCCCGCGTAGCCCTTGAGGAGGACGGGCAAGTAATCGCGCGAGAGATAGCCGCGGTTGATGCCCTTGGCCAGTGTGTAGACAAACATGCTCGATCCGGTCGCTTCGAGGTAGTTGCCTTTGCGACCGCCCTGGTCGGTGACCTGATACCACAGGCCGCTGTCGGCGTCCTGGTATCGGGCCACGCCGGCGCAGACCTTCTGCAGCATGGCGATCACTTCGGGCCGGGCGGGATGATCGGCGGGAAAGTAGTCCAGCACATCCACGAAGGCCATGGCGTACCAGCCGATCGCGCGGCTCCAGAAGCTGGGCGAAGTGCCGGTGACCTTGTTGGCCCAGGATTGCTCCTTGCTCTCATCCCAACCGTGGAAGAAGAGGCCGGTCTTCGCGTCATAGGTATGCGTTCCCGCGAGGCGGATCTGTTTGGCGATGTCATCGAATGCGGCGGCCGGCTCGCGGAAAAGTTGCGCAAACTCGGCATAAAACGGCGCCTCCATGTAGACGCCGTCGAGCCACATCTGGTGCGGATAGCGCTGCTTGTGCCAGAATCCGCCCTCGCTGGTGCGGGGATGGGTCTCGAACTCCTGGCGCAGAAGGGCGGCGGCCTGCTTGTAACGCTCTTCATGGGTGAGGCGATAGAGCGCCAGCACCGTCTTGCCCGAGTTGATGTTGTCGAGGTTGTAGTCCTCCACGCGGTAGCCCTTGATCCGCCCATCCGCGGTGATGAACGAGCCGATGATGGCGTCGGCGGACTTCCAGTAACGCGGCTCCTGGATCCGCTCGCCGAGTTTGACGAGCGAAAGGGTGAATAGACCCACGGTGTAATCCCATTTGGCGGTCCCGCCTTCCTGATAGCTCAGGCTGCCGCCGCGCCGTGTGATCTCCGAATCGGCCATGCGGACCGACCATTGCAGCGGCGTCGCACCGGCGAACTCGCGCGGGAGCGGCGCCTCAGTCCCACGCACCGCCGTCGCCGCCAACCATGCAATGAGGAGAAAGGTACGGTGAGAATTGCCGGGGGTACTTTTCATGATGGAGGGACCACAAAACGTCGTCCCCGCCGTGGTTGACGGGTGGATTCTGAGGAGTGTGCGGTTGTAACGGACACGTGTCCTAAATACAAGCAAAACCACCCCGGGAAGACGGGAATTCCACCCGCGCCCGCGAGGAAATGGCCGTGCCGGCCGGCGGATCCGCGCGGCTTGAGGGTGGCGGAGAGAGCAATCGCGGCCGCAGGATCAGCGGGCCAGCCAGCCGCCATCGACCGCGATCGTGTAGCCGTTGATGTAGTCGGACGCGGCCGAGGCGAGGAACACCACGGTGCCCTTGAGGTCGTCGGGGGTGCCCCAGCGTCCCGCCGGAATCCGGTCGAGGATGGCCTTGTTGCGGGCCTCGTCGGCGCGGAGTTGGGCCGTGTTGTCGGTGGCCATGTAGCCGGGGGCGATGGCGTTGATGGAAATGCCCTTCGCCGCGAGCTCGTTGGCCATGAGCCGGGTGAGCCCCATGACCGCGCTCTTTGATGCGGTGTAGGAAGGCACCCGGACGCCGCCCTGGAAGGAGAGCATCGAGGCGACATTGATGATCTTGCCCGGAGACTTCCGCGCGAGCAGCTCGCGCACGAACGCCTGGCTGAGGAAAAACACGGCGTTGAGGTTCACATTGATGACGTCGTCCCAGTCCTTTTCCGTGAACTTGTCGAAGTCCTCGCGGCGGATGATGCCGGCGTTGTTGACGAGGATGTCGAGGCGGCCGGTCAGTTTCTTGGCCTCGGCAATGACCCGGGGAATGGAAGTGCGGTCAGCGAGGTTCGCCTCCACCGAGAGGGTTCGGCGGCCCAGCGCCCTGACCTGGGCCTCCGTCTCGGGACTGGGTCCAATGTCCACCAAGACGACGTCCGCGCCAGCCTCCGCCAGGGCCTGGGCATAGCCCTGACCCAGGCCACGGGCGGCTCCGGTGACGATGGCGACTTTGCGGTCGAGTCTAAAACGATCGAGTATCGAGCTCATGGAGGGATGATGGTTTGGAGGAAGTCCAGCGGGAGCCTTTCAAAGCAGTTCGTTGATGGGCGCCGGATCCATGTCATGGAACACCTGGTTGTCGCCGCCCATCGCCCAGCAAAAGCGGTAGCTGCCCGTCCCCGCGCCGGCATGGATCGACCAGGCCGGCGAAAGCACGACTTCGCGGTCGCGCACGATGAGGTGCCGCGTTGCCTGGGGTACGCCCATGAGGTGAACGACGATCTGCGGGCCGAGATCGAAGTACAGGTAGATCTCGGTGCGGCGGCTGTGGGTGTGGGGCGGCATGGTATTCCACACGCTGCCGGGCTCGAACTCGGTGAAGCCCATGACGAGCTGGCAGCTCTTGATGCCGTTCAGGTGGATGTAGCGGCAGATGCGGCGGCGGTTGGCGAGGGTCGCATCGCCGAGCTCCTGCACCTCCGCCTGGGCGCGGGTCGCCAGCGCCGTCGGATGCTTGGCGTGGGCCGGCGTGCTGATGAAGTAGAATTGCGCCTGGCCAGCGTGGCCGTTTTCAAACGCAACCTCGCGCTCGCCGAGGCCGATGTAGAGGCAATCGAGCGGATTGAGCGCGTGGCGGGTGGTGCCCACCCGCACGGCGCCCGCAGCGCCGATGTTGAGAATGCCGATTTCGCGGCGTTCGAGGAAGAAGCCCGTGCCCGTTTCCTTGGCGTCGGGCAGCGCGAGCGGGGCGGACGCGGGCACAGCGGCCCCGACGATCATGCGGTCGAGGTCCGTGTAATGCGCGGTGACCTGGCCGGGCTGGAAGAGCCCGGTGATCATGAACTGCTCACGCAACGGTTTCGTGCCGAGCGTATTGGTTTCGGCGGGACTCGAGAAGTAATGCAGCTTCATCGTGCGGATGAATTTTCACTGCGCCTCAATCTTGGCGATCTTAATCGGCGATTGCAGGCGTTTCGCCCAAGACGCGAGAAATGCGTTCCAGTCGTCCTTGGAGGGAAAGTCGCCGCTCTGCGCCCAACCGGCGCCGGCGAGGTAACGCAGGGTCTCACCCGGTTTCACCTTGGCCAGAATGAGCCGGTCCGTCGATGTCTCGGCCAGACCCGCAAACCGGGCGGCGGGAGCGAGGATCACGCCGGTGCCGAGGTGGCCGGACATCGGGTTCTGGAAATCCTCCCACAGGCTGATCCAGGCGGACTTCTCGTCCTGCGCAGGCGTGGCTGCAGCCTGCTTGGGATGCTTGGTCAGCCCGAGGGCAACGGTGATTTCGCCGGTCGAGCCCGGTCCGGGCGTGAATGCAAACGTGCTCTCGACCTCGTCGAGATTGTGGCCGGCATCCACAGTGAAGCGCTTGGTCTCGGCGACCGTGATCCCGTTGCCGGCGTCCCACGGATCATAGGTCAACTCAAACACGGCGCGGAGCGGGCCGTTGGCGAGCACCTTCCAGGTCTTCCAGTTGTGCGAGACATACAGCTTCTGGCCATCCCACACGCCGGTTCCGCCGCATCCCCGTGCCGTGCCGACATCGTACATATCCAGCCCCTCCCCCGTATCCGTGTGGTAGTGTCCCTTGACATACCAGCGGTCTACCACGAGGTAGCGGACCCGTTTGCACCAGACGTCGACCCCACTGCTGATCATGCGGGTGCTCCCCGCCGCAGGCGTGTCGAGCCCCGGTCCGTAGATGCGGTGCGCGACGCGGTCATTCTCCCACGCGAAATCGTCGAACCGCTCCGGCACGTAGCGGGCAAAGACCCGGGCCGGGAAGGGCGGCACCGTGCTTGGTGTCTTCTCGATGGTAAAGGTGGCTGATTTCTCCCCTGCTGCGAAATCATGCTGGAAGACCAGGTCGCGATAGTAGTCGTGATGCTCTTCCGGCTGAAAATTGGTGCCTTGGACGGGTATGACTGTGCCGGTGGCGTCCTTCACCGCCAGATGATCGAACAGCATGTCCGGCAGCAGGCGCTGGATTTCGCCGAACGGTACCGCCACGACCTCCGCGGGTCGGGCGATGTCGAGATCGTTGGTGACGGTTACCATGATCTTCTCGGCCGCCCGCGCGAACAGCGCGAGGGTGGACAGCACGATGAGGGCGAGTGTTTTCATGACGGCGGGGGCAGGAAGGGATGAGTAAAATCAGACACGATCAAATGGGCAAGCGTGCCCGGGACAAAGGGAGCGACCGGAAATGTCTATCCACGCAATACGCGGGGAGAGCGCAAACGTCTGGCCGATTCCCATTCCTTGGCGTTCGTGGCGGCCCTGGCTCGAGGCACCA
>JBGOXZ010000125.1:0-7303 GCA_041479395.1 Opitutaceae bacterium | reverse complement strand
GCGCAACACCTGCGGCAGCGATGCGGCCACGGCCGCTCCGGCCACCTGACCCAGAAATCCACGACGCGTCAGTTGGCTCATGATCCGTGTTTCGTACGAAACACCGTACCGGTCGGATGAAAGCTGGCAACCGTCTAAGGCGTGTCTTCAAACCCCGTAATTCCGGAACTTGTCATGCTGAGCGCGGCGAAGCATCCAGCAAGCTGCCGCAGCGGACTCCGGCGAGGCACAGCTGGATTCTTCACTTCGTTCAGAATGACAATCCAAGATTGAAGACACGCCCAGGAAGGCAGAAGGCAAAAGGCAGAGGTCAGCAATCAGAGGTGAAAGATCTGGGGGACGAGAAACCGCCTGCTTCTCCTACCATCGCTCGGAATTGGACCACCTGCGCGAAAGGCTCGAGACCCAGATGCTGCCATTCTTTTCCGCCAACCTGACCAGCGAGTAGCCAAGCCGGCTCGCCATGAAGCCGGCGAGATCGACCGAAGCTTGCCTCGAGTCTTTCCCCTCCCGGGTCGTCAGCCGCAACCATGCGGTTTTCCAATGAAATGAGAGGAGACGCAGCACCGCAATGGTGGAGCCCGCACTCCGTGCGGGCTGGCCGCTAGCCCAAGATCAAGACCCGCACGGCCGCCTTTGCCAGGGCTTCGGCCCGCCCAGGAGTGCGGGTTCCACCGCAGTCAACTGCATCGTTCCGGCTCCGTTCTGCCCTGACGCGCAGGTCCGCTGAATCGGAATCATGCAATCAGACGATGATTTCGCTCCATTCCCCCCAACCGTTTGGTGAGCACTGTAGGAGCCTGCTCGCAGGCGATTTCTCTTCTGCATCCTCCTTCGCCGAGGCTACGGAGGACGGGTCGCGAGCAAGCTCGCTCCTACAATTGCGCAGGTCCGCTAAGCGTTGCCCGACTTCCGTTCCTCGCTGCTCGCCAATTCCAACTCGGCGAGGAGGGCCATCACGTGTGCCTCGATGGCGGCCAGCGCCACCTCGGGCATCGCGGCATCAAGGTCGCTGATCTTCCAGTATTCGACCCGCTTCTCCCACTCCGGGTACAGGCGGGCCAGCAACGGTCGGTGTTCCGTTTCCTTCAGGGCCACGATCCGGTCCGCGCGCCGGAAATCTTTTTCGCTCACCTGGACGGGATTCCGTCCGGTGCCCTCCCGGGAGATGCCCCGTTCCAGCATGCGCAGGGTCGAATGCGGCGAAAGGCCGACCGGTGGCGCCAGTTGCGTCGCCAGCCCGCGCGAAAACGCCCGCCAGTCCAGGCGGCGCCGGGCCGCCTTGTGGTTGAACATGGCCTCGGCGTAGCGGCTCCGGTAGTAATTGCCGGTGCAGAGAAACAGGATCTGGCGCATGCGCGGCTGCAAGCAAACGCCAACCACCGCCCGGTTGGCAAGCGCGGTTCGCGCGCAGGTCAATTCAGAAGCCAGGAAGCCAGCAGCGAGAAGGCAGAAGTCAAAACGCCACAAGGAGGCAGGAGACGGAAAATAGAATTCAGAAGCCAGGAAGCCAGGAGTCAGGCGGACCGGAGATCAATGCCGCCCCCAAAACACGACAGTCGGGCCACTTCTAGCCCACGAACGTCACGGTGTCATTGTCGACTTTGGGCAGAATCGCCAGCAGTGCCGGCACCAGTTTTGTGAGTTCGTTGATATCGTTGGTGGGGCAGCGAAGCACAACAATGGCCGGGTGATGGACCGGAAGCCGTGGCTGGGGGTAGATTCTTGTCGGCAGCCAAAGACTGCGACACGGCAGATTCCTGCCTGTTATCTTCGGTCCGCCTCGTGGCTTGGAGCCAGAGGGCGGCGCTTACTCGTGCCACTTCTTCTCGCCGGCGGTGATGGCGAGGTCGAGGTGGTCTTCCTTGCGCGGGATGGCGCAGCCGTAGGCGTGCGTGTAGGCGCAGTAGGGGTTGTAGGCCAGGTTGAAGTCCAGCGTGTAGACGTGGTTCGGGTCATCCACCTTCTCGAAGTCGAGGTAGCGGCCGACCTCGTAGGTCGTGTCGCCGGTGGTGCGGTCGGTGAACCAGACCGCGTAGTAGACGCCGCCCTGCGCCGTCGCCATGCGGTAGACGCGCAGCGTGTGCGCACGGCCGTCCTTCTCGATGGTGAGGAAGCCGTGGATGACGCCGTGGCGCTTGCGGCCCTTGGTATCGAGGATGGTGACCGGCTGGGGATCGGGATAGACCTGCAGCTTGCTGTGGAAGACCCAGGCTGGGTCGGACGGAAAATACTTGAGCGGCGCGAACGCGACCGGCGGCTCGCGCTTGAAAGGCGACGCCGGGTCGTCGCGCATGAAGGCGTCTTTCTCCGCCCGGGATTTCAGGATCGCCGCGGCATCGTACCCGCCGTCCTGCGCGGCGCAGAGGCCGCCCGCCGGGGCCAAGGCGGCGGGCAACGCAACGATCAATGCCCATATGGCGCAGGAGAACTTCATGGCCGCAGACGGTGCCCGCACACCTCCGTCTGGTCAATCCGTTCACTCTTCATCGCGACCGCGTCAAGGATGCCAAGCTGTCGGCGCGCGGAAAGTCTCCTCACCGCCGGCAATTGGCGCCTGAAACCGGTGCCGTCGACATCAGAGGTCGGAGGGCGATGGCTTCTGCGCTACCAGAGGACCGATCCCATTGGCTGCTCCGACAAGACTACGGCTCCAGCACCTTCTTCGCGTCGAGGGCGGCGTCCGTCATGAGCTTGAACAGGGTTTGATGAAGGATCTGATTGACCTCCTCCGCCGGCTTCCCGCTGAGCCCCTACGTATCACCTTCCGTCCGGCCCGAGGCATAATTCTTATCGAGCTGCGTCCTGCCGTCGGGCGAGACGAGCGTGACATGTAAATCCAGTTCCGCCTGCGGGGTGATCGCAAACCCGAGATTCTTGAGCTGATTGTAGGCGTAGGTGAAGCGGGTGACCTTTGGCTTGACGATGAGACGATAGCCGGCGGCATCGCCGGCTGTGTTGCGGAAATCCGCCCCATCCTTGAAGGCCGCTATGCTGATTCTAGCCCACTCTGAAAAACGGGTCCCAGAACTGGTTTTTTGTGGGACTTTTTGTGTGGGTGTCGGCAGGTGTTGTTGGCTGTCTGTGGGTGCCAGTGCCGTCAATACTGCGTGGAGATCAGACAGGCTCTCCTGGTCACGATCAACCGGTTGTTCAGGGTTCGCTGCCATAGTAGCCAGGCTGACAAAGCTTGTCACTGAGCAGGAGGCGGGATTTGCCGGGTGATCCGCTCCCGATTACTGGACAGGTTCCAGTACTAATTTTTCCGGGTTGGGCGCGCGCAGGCGGTGATCGTGATGTCTGCCGGAGCCCCGATGTTCCTTGCCGCAACCGGATGGGCTGACGCGAGGCAGCGGCGACTAGGAGAAGCGCAAAAGAACGGCTGGGTTTACCGCCACGCTTTTCCCGACATCGCCGAGGTCATGCTTCGCGTGCTGACCGACGAAGGTGCCCGGCTGATCGCCGCCTACGAGGCCGGTCACCTGCAGCCTCCGGCCGGCGTGGCGCCAGCCGACTACTGGTGGTCCCTCGCCGAGGCCCATTCCCAGGTCTTCACTCACCGAATCACGATCCCCGGCCGGCCGCTCTGAGACGGAAAAGCAGGAATCGCACGATCCGACAGGCGAATGGCCGGTATCCCCGTCTCTTGCCTTGGGAGGAATCAAGGCCGCGGGGGAAGGCGATGACGGCCGTTGTCTTGATGAGGTTCCACCGAGGCAAGTCTGGCTTCAATTTCGAACACTAGCTCGGAACGGCAGATATCGGCGCGTAGATACAGCACTTGGTCGCCGGGACGAAGCAGGTCGCTTTCAATCCGTTTGATCACACGCGATAGATCTTCGCGACGGCGCAAATAGACCTTGAAAGTTCGCTGCCATTCTCCGTTCCCACCCAGCGCGGTACCCACGCCGCACGCCTCGCCAATACTCCGTAGGTTTTCGAACGTGCACGTAACCTGCGCTTCCAGGTGCCCCGGAGCCACGGTGGCGTGCCCCCGGATCGCCGCCGTGCCCGATACGCAGACGAGAACTCCCAAATCCGTCCGCACCACCGTCGCCCGCGAGAAACTCGGCGGCCGGGGTCCGCAGGCCAGTGGGTACCGGAAGGCGGGCAGTTGGAGCGGATTCTCGAAATAGCGGGGAGCGTAAGTGCCACCGAGGAAGGCAACCGAAAGGGGACCGGCGGTCGTGCCCACGGCGGATGCCGCGGGCAGGAGCCGCTGAAAGGACCGTCCAAACTCTTCTTCAAACGCCAGGAACCGCCCGCGGCAGAACAGGCGATAGTTCTCCAGTTCGTTTTCTGCCGCGTTGATCTGCGGGACATAGTTCCAGATCCGGTAAAGATGCATGCCCCGGGTGGCCTTGAACAGGCGACGGTATACATCCCGTGTGGCCGATTCGAGGTCCTGTGCTGATGCCGCCGCGGCAAAGCCGCCCGCCAAGCCACCGCGGCGAAAGAGACAGAAACCCTCCTGAATCGAGATCTCGTCCGCCGTCGGCAGAATGACTTCGCTGCCTGCGCCCGCGAGGGTCTCCAGCGCGACACCCAGCCAAGGCGGCGATCCGTGGCCGTGGGCTTTGCTGACCTCGCTGCCGTATACCACCCGACAAGCGGACGATGTCAGCTGGGCAAGAATAGAAGAAGGCATCGAGCGCCTGGGTGCGCAATAGTTTCCACGTCGCCACGCCGGGTTCGCGGCAGGGAGCAATCGGCGGCTGGGAGATCCTTTACTTGTCTTGGAGATTGGCCGCCTCGTTGATCCTCTTGGTAATGTCCTGCCGGAGATTCTTGAGCCAGCGTTCCGGCTGTTGCGGTTTCTCGCGGTTCCCCGATTCGTCCACGGCATAGCCTACGCAATAGGCCTCCACGCTTTTCTCCGAAATCAGGAATGTCACCGTGGCCTCGTTTTTCCGGTGGAGGAGGTAGATGATGACTTTGGCCTCGGTGTCTTGCTTCACGCCCCACTGGCGTCCGAGGGCGCCTTGGAGCACGGCGGCATGTACCTGTTTCAGGGAGACCCTGCCTTCGGGTACGGGGATCGTAAAGGCCAGCGGCCCCATATCGGCGGTACTGTCTGGTGCGGGCACCGGTAGCACCGGTACGAGCGCGGCAAAAGCCACCGCGGCAAGCGTCAAAAATGCGGCACAAACGGAGGTTCGCAGGAGGGTAGTCGATAAAAGCATAGCAGCGGTAGCAAAATCGTGGCACCGCCCTGCGGCAAGGCCATAGTTCACGTCGAGTGATCGGCGTTGCAGCTGGATGGTTGCGACTCACCTGAACACGGACGCCTCCAAGGCGCGGGTGTCGGGCTTGCCGCGGGCCGTGACGGGGAATTCGCGGAGCACAGCCCATCGCTTCGGCGTCTTCCACGGCGCGGTGTCGACTCGCAGCGCTGCTTTGACTGCTGCCAGCGTCAAGTCAGTCGCCAGCGCGGCGCCGAGCACGGGCTCCGCGGCCTCGCCCATCCCAACCCAAACCTCGCGGACACCGGGGATGCTCCGCAGCCGCGCGGCAACTTCGGCGAGATTCACCCGCCGACCGGCGATCTTGACCACGGTGCCGCGGCGGCCGAGCAATCTGACCTCGCCGCGGGCGTCCAGTGTGACCAGGTCGGGCGGAATCCAGCAGCCGAGGCCGCCAGCGCGGCGGCGGTTGCCACGCGTAAACACCGCCGCACCGGAGATGTGCAGCCGTTGCCCGCGCAATGGTCTCAGTCGAACGCCCTGCAGCGCCCGCCCCACGCTGCGGCCGGCGAGCGTGGCCGCGCCCGAGCGATCATACGAAATCCCGCCGGTTTCGCTCGAACCGTAGAAACTGTGGATGCGGCAGCCGAAGCGGGCGGCAAACGCCTGGGCGACGCCGGGCGGCAGCGGTGCGCCGGCGGAGATTGCCAGCCGTTGGCTGGCAAGCGACGCGGGCTCGATCTGCGCCGTCGTGAGGCCGCGGAAAACCGGTGGCACGCCGGGCAGTACCGTCGGGCGCCACCGGACGAAATCGCCGGCAATGACGTGTGGCAGTGCCACCGATCCGACCACCAACGGCACGCCCTGCGCCATCAAGGGGATCGTCAGGTTGCCCAGGCCGTAAGAATGGCCGAGGGGAATGATCGCGTAGTTCACATCGCGACGCGTAATGCCCATGGTCTTCGTGACCTGCCGTCCATCGGCCAGCATTTGCGCCGCGGTGAAGGGCAGCGGTCGCGGACGGCCCGTGCTGCCAGAGGTCAACTTGATGAGGCAGAGCGTCCGTTCGTGGAAAAGGCGCGCAGATCCGAGTGACAACAGCTGCGTGCCGTCGCAGTGAAATCCCGCTCGGATGGCGGCGGCGATCGCCGCCTGCGCTGCGGGCGGTTCGCCCGGATCAAGCGGGACGGCCACCGCCCCTGCGTGGAGGAGCGCGAGAAACAGCTCCAGCCAGCCGGCGCCGTTCGGCAGTGCAAACACGACCGCGCGGCCCTGCAGCCGTGCGACGGATTCCGCGTGCGCGGCGAGCCAGGCCTGCGCCCGTTCGTCCAGTTCGCGGAATGTCGTCACGCACCCGGTGGCAGTGTCGATGACTGCCGGCCTCGGACCGTCCCGGCGCAAGGTGCGTTTCCAGGCTTCGAGCAGCTCGTGACTCATGAGGGTGAGGAGGGGAGAGCGCCGCCCCCGAGGGGCTTGAAGTGCTCAAACTCGATCACGAGCAGGGCCGCAAGCACCATCAGCGCCACCGTGCCGCCCAGCGCGCGCACCACCGGAATCCCGCTCAGGGCCAGCACGCCGAAGGAGGCCATGGTGGTCAGGGCCGAGAGGCGGACCGACACGGGCGGCGCCTCGCGGCGGTGCGCCGAGGTCGCGGAAAATATCGCGTAATTGTGAGTGAGGCAGACGCCGAGGAAAGCACCCAGCAGGTGGAACAGGTTGAGGGGCACGCCCAGCCAGCCGAAAAGACCGAAGATGCCGAGGCAGGCGCCGCACGGGATGGCGAAGATACGCGGACCCCGCCGCCAGCCGTAGATGAGGAACACGCCGGCGCCGATGATCGACAATCCCACGAGACTCAGCCGCAGGGCCGACTGCCGGTAGCGGGCAAACACGCGATTCAGCGATTGCAGCTGGTTCGCACTCACGCTGTGCGCTTCCACCGGCGGCGGCTCGACGGGGGCGGACCCGCCGGCGATGGTGACAAACCAGTTCAGCGACTGGTCGCGATGCAGCAGCAACGCAAGCGGCCCCGTGAGTTTGGCATGTAGCGCCTCCACCGCAGGCTTGAGGTCGCCCGCCAAGGAAGTGGTGGCGAAGTGCGCATACGCGTCAAAAAACGG
>JBGOXZ010000124.1:0-7316 GCA_041479395.1 Opitutaceae bacterium | reverse complement strand
TTGCTGGATGCTTCGCTGCGCTCAGCATGACAAGTTCCTGGATTATGGGGTTTGAAGACACGGCCTGAATGGTCACGGCTTGGGGACAACGC
Source organism: Opitutaceae bacterium (assembly GCA_041479395.1). Lineage (GTDB taxonomy): Bacteria > Verrucomicrobiota > Verrucomicrobiia > Opitutales > Opitutaceae > Fen-1467. Next base: position 7,224 of record JBGOXZ010000124.1, on the reverse strand, counting down.
GTCCGGCCGACCGCGGCGCTCACACCTTCGTGACGAACAGCTCGGGGTGAAGCGTTCCCTCGGCGACCTTGACGACGGGCCCGGTGATCCGGATCGCGTATTCGGGACCGATTTCGACGCTGATCTGGCCGCCGGGCATGTGCACCGCGACCTGCCGGTCGACGAGGCCCAAGCGGTGCGCCACGGCGGACGCCGCGGCCGAGCTGCTGCCTGAGGCGAGCGTGTAGCCGACGCCGCGCTCCCAGATCTCGAGGCGGAGATTGTTCCGGTCCAGCACCTGCATGAACTGCACGTTCGTGCGGTTGGGAAAGTTCGGGTGTGTCTCGATGCCGGGGCCGTATTTCCTGGCGAGTTCCGGGGAGATCTCCGCGAGAGGAATGACGCAGTGCGGATTGCCGATCGTCGCGGCGCAAAAGGTGAACGTGCGATCCAGGATCGTGATCTGCTCGTTGAGCACCTCGCGTGGCGGCCCGCTCACGGGAATCTTCCCGCTCTCAAAGCTCACGCGGCCCATCGCCACCGTGATGCGGTGTCCGTTCTTGACCTCGGCCTCGACCACGCCGCCGGGCGTGGCGATCGTGAAGCGCGGGGTTTTCACCAGGCCCCGGTCCCAGAGGAAGCGCGAGAAGATGCGCAGGCCGTTGCCGCTTTTCTCGGCCTCGGAACCGTCGGGATTGAAAATGCGCAGACCAAAGTCGGCATCCGCCGCGCGCAGCGGCCCCCACAAAATGCCGTCGGAGCCGATGCCGAAGTTGCGGTGGCAGATCACACGGATCTGGCGGGGCGTCGGCGCGGTTTCGTTGGGGTAATCGCGAGGATCAAGGACGAGGTAGTCGTTGCCGAGGGCATGGTACTTGTAGAAGTGCATCGGACAAGGGAGGGGAAACCACGAAACGCGCGAAAGGGCACGAAAAAAGAACACAGGCGCCCGGCAAGGGACGCTATCCGCCGTGCCGGGTCTCCTCAACCGGCTGCAGCAGAAGATAGTGGGTCGGTTTGCCAGGACTGGACCGTCATTGTAGGTCGGGGTTTATCCCCGAAGAGTGATGTCGATGCGCATTGGCGTCGGGCATGAAGCCCGTCCTACATAGGCTGACCCACCACCGAACAGAAATCCGAAAGCGGTGCGCCTGGCGCGTGTCTTCAGACTCCGTAATTCCAGAATTTGTCATGCTGAGCGCAGCGAAGCATCCAGCAAGCTGCCGCAGTGGGCTCCGGCAAGGTCCAGCTGGATGGCTGGCTGTCGGCCTGCGGCCTCGGTACTTCACTTCGTTCAGAATGACAATCCAAGTTTGAAGACACGCCTAGCTTCCCGCGGCGCACCCAAAGAGGCCGAGCTGCCGGATGTTTTCGGCCACAGAGGGCGGCACCATCTCCTCCCACGACCGATCGCCGGCCTTGATCTTGGCCAGCACGTCCCGCGACAGGATGTTCAGGTTGGCCGGATTGAAGCCCACGAGGCTCTCGATGTAGTGGTTTTCCAGCAGGTGGGAGTACAAATGGCGGAGGTGGGGAACGACCTGCATGTTGTCGGCCGAGATGAGCTCCGTGGACGCGAGCGCGGGCGCGGCACACGACGTGTCTCCGCCGGCGACGTAGCGCTCATAGGCCTCCTGCCGCATCGGGTAGACGTAGAGTTTCACCGAGTTTCGGAAGAGGCGGCCGAATGACTCGAGGATGCCGCCCTCGAGGTTTTCGTAGTATTTCTCGTTGAAAATCTCGACGAGGTTGTTGATGCCCAGCGCCACGCCGATCATGTCCTTGGTGTAGCGGCGGAAATAGGAGGTCAGCCGGTAGAACTCGGGGTAGTTGGAGATGAGAACGTTGAAGCCGATGGCGCCCAGCAGGTCGACGCGGGCGAGAAAGTCCTCGGCGTCGAGCTGGCCGGCCGCGAGCAGGTTGTTCATGGTGATTTCCATCAGCACCATGACCGGTTTGGCCTTGACCGCCGGCTCCTGCAGGAACTGCGCGGTGGCGCAGCTGAGCATGTCGACATTGACGCGCGTGACCGGCCGGAAGCTGCCGCGCTCGACGAGAATGGCCTTCTTGTACAGCGCCTCGGAAGGCTGGAGGACGTCGCCGTCCGGTCCGAACATGACGGCGTTGGTCAGGCCGGTCTGCACGAGCAGGAGCGAGAGCAGCCGGTTGTCGACCTGCGCGAAGGCCGGCCCCGTGAACTTGAGCATATCGACCTCGATGCGCTCGGTGCTGAGGTTGTCGACGAGCGAGCGGATGAACCTGTCCGGCGACGTGCGGTAGTAGAATGCCCCGTAGATGAAGTTCACGCCGAAGATGCCGAGGGCCTCCTGCTGCAGCACCGCCTCCTTGTCCCACATCCGGACGTGCAGGATGATGTCGTTGGGCGGCTCCTGCGGATGGATCTGGAAGCGGATGCCCATCCAGCCGTGGGCGTCGTTGTCGCCTTTGAAGTTCCGGGTCGCCACCGTGTCGGCAAAGACGAAGAAGGCCGTGCGGGCGCCGCGCGCCCCGGCCAGGCGTTCCTCGAGAAGGCGGTACTCGTGGTCGAGCATCGTGATGAGCCGTTCGCGCGAGACGTAGCGGGGCGCCTTCCCGTAGATGGCGTCGCTGAACGCCATGTCATACGCCGAAATGGTCTTGGCGATGGTGCCCGAGGCGCCGCCGGCCTGGAAGAAATGGCGCGCCACCTCCTGCCCGGCGCCAATCTCGGCAATCGTGCCGTAGCGCGCCTCTTCCAGGTTGATGGTGAGGGCCTTGCGGCTGGTGGTGAGGAGCTCTTTTTTTTGCTCGTTCATGCGGGCGGAGGCGACGGGCGCTTGGTCCCCCAAACCAACGTCAAAACCAGCGAAAGGAAAGCGCAGCGGCCACTATGGCCGGCCGGCGACCGTCTGCAAGGCTGGCGCGCCGCCGGTCATCTTTTCACTGGCTGATGCGCGCGAAGCCGTTACGTTCGGTGTTCATGAAGAATTTCTTCACTTCACTGCTCGGTGCGTTGGTCGCGCTGGTCATCTTCTTTGGCGGCTGCGCGTTCCTGGGGCTGGTGTTCCTGGTGGCGCTGGCGTCGTTGGGGCAAAAGCCGCCGGTCTCGGTGGAGTCGGGCTCCTATCTGGTTTTCGACCTTTCCGCCAACATCCAGGATGCGCCGCAGGAGTTTGACGGCGGCGCGCTGTTCGGTCCGCTCCTGGGCGGGGACCGCATCCGGACGCTGCAACTCCGCACCGTCACCCGCGCCCTCCGGGCCGCCGCGAAGGACAACCGCATCGCCGGCCTGCTGATCACGGGCAACGTGCGCCCCCTCGGTTATGGGTCGGGTTTTGGTGCGCTCAAGGAGGTGCGGGCGGCCCTGCAGGCGTTCAAGGCCTCCGGCAAGCCCGTGGTGGCGTATCTCAACTTTGCCACCACGCGCGACTACTTCCTCGCGTCCGCCGCGGGCGACGTCGTCGTTGATCCCTTTGGCCTGATCCTGCTGCCGGGGCTGGCGAGCCATCCGCTCTTCATGGCGGGCGCCTTCGAGAAGTTCGGCATCGGCGTGCAGGTGACGCGCGTCGGCAAATACAAGTCGGCGGTGGAACCGTACACGCGCAAGGACCTCAGCCCGGAGGCGCGCGAGGATTTGGAAAAGCTGCTGGGCGACATCTGGGCGGACCTGCTGGGCGATATCGCCGCCAGCCGCCATCTCACCCCGGCCGCGGTGCAGCACACCGTGGACGCGGAGGGCCTGATCAGCGCGTCCAGCGCGGTCGAGCACAAGCTGATCGATCGCACGGCCTACCGCGACGAAATCATCGACGAATTGAAGGTGAAGACGGGACGCCGCAAGGGCACCACGGAGACATTCAAGCAGATCAACCTCGCCGCCTACGCCGGCGTGGCTCCGGGGGCGGCCGGCGGCCTGGGCAGCCGGCAGAAGCAGATCGCGGTGGTTTATGCAGAGGGCGAAATCGTGGACGGCGAGGGTCAGATCGGCGAGGTCGGTGGCCACAAGTTTGCACGGGAACTGCGCCGGCTCCGGCAGGACGAAAATGTCAAGGCCATCGTGCTGCGGGTGAACAGTCCGGGCGGCAGCGCCACGGCCTCCGAGGAGATCCAACGGGAGCTGCGCCTGACGATGCAGAGCAAGCTCGTCGTGGTGTCGATGGGTTCGGTGGCGGCCTCGGGCGGCTACTGGATTTCCACCTACGCCGATCGCATCTTCGCCGAGCCCACCACCATCACCGGCTCGATCGGCGTGTTCGGCCTGTTCATCAACGTGCAGCAGCTGGCCAACCATTTCGGGTTTACCTGGGACTCGGTGAAGACCGGCAAACTCGCCGGCCTGCTCACGTTCTCCCGGCCCAAGACTGACGAGGAACTCGCGGTCTTCCAGAAGCTGGTCGACTGGATCTACGCGGAGTTCACGGCCAAGGTGGCCGAGTCGCGCAAGATCGACAAGGCGAAGGTGCTCGAAATCGCGCAGGGACGCGTGTGGTCGGGCGTGGAGGCGCAGAAGATCGGCCTCGTCGACGAAATCGGCGGGCTGAGCAAGGCCATCACCTACGCCGCGGAGAAGGCCCGTCTCGGCACCAACTACCGGCTGACGGAGTACCCCCGCAAACGCCAGCTGGCGGAAATGATCAACGAATGGCTCCGCGACGTGTCCCCCGACCAGGCCGGCGATGACGCGGCGCTGCAGAAAATGCTCGGCGAGTTCAAGGAGCAGGCCCACGTGCTGCTGCAGTTCAACGACCCGCGCGGCGTCTACGCCCGCCTGCCGGTGGATATTCGTATTCAGTGAACCAGATGGATCCAATCCACCGCGGATTTCACTGATGTTTTGGCAGGGGCGCTCTGCTGGCCAGCAGAGTCGCACCCTCTGAGATGGGCGCAGCCCCTTGACAGGCTCGGGGCCCTGAGCTTGTCGAACGGGCAAGCCTGCGCCCCTACGAGCCATTGGGGGTTGGCGGGTAGCCTCTGGCATCCGCCGCAGAGCGCTACGAAGCCCGCGATTGTTTTCACGATTTTCGCGACGAGCTAATTCTCGCTTCGGCCGGAGTGATCGTTACACTTGAGCCATGTCCAAGACTCACACCCTTTCCAAGGACACCCCCGCCACGCTGATTCCGGACGGCGAACCCACGACGCTGCGCGCCGGCAGCACGGTCATCGTCACCCAGACGCTCGGCGGCAATGTCACCGTGCGCGCCGATCCCGGGCTCTGCCGCATCGCCCGGGAGCACGTGGGCAACATCGAAGGATTCGTCCCGGCGGAGGGAGGCGCAAGCCCTTCGCCCGGCGCAGGGCCGACGGCGTTTTCAGAAAATGCCGTCTGGGATGCGTTGAAAACCTGCTACGATCCGGAGATACCGGTGAATATTGTCGATCTTGGTCTGGTCTACGACCTGTCGATCGAGAAGACACCGGCGGGCGGCCAGCAGGTCGAGGTGAAGATGACGCTGACCGCGCCGGGGTGCGGGATGGGTCCGATGATCGCCGAGGATGCGCGCGCCAAGGTTGCCGCGCTGCCCGGCGTGGAGACTACCAAGGTCCACATCGTCTGGGATCCCGCCTGGACGCCGCAGATGATTTCCGACGATGGACGGAAAGTTCTCGGGCTGGAGTAGCCGGCCGTAAACGGGGTTCCGCGCCCGGCGGCCGGCAAGCAGCGTCAGTGTTTCGAGGTTCCCGGCGGGAGCCTGCCGGCTTTCTCGGAAAACTTGCTGGCGTCCGCCACCGGCAGCTCACCCGAGTCGAGGAATTCCTCCAGCTTGGGATCGCCGAGCTTGATGTTCGGCTTGAAGCGGTCGCCCGCCCGCGCCCAGACGGGGCGCGCGGTTTCGCGGCCAATGTTGGGGCCGGCGATCGTCAGCATCGCCGGGAGGGCCTCGGCCAGCCAGAAACCCCGCGAGGGGCAGCTGATCTTGGTAGACCAAAGCATCTTCGCCTGCCCGTGCTGCGCCGCCTGGAAATCGTAGCCCGAAACTGCGGCGACATAGAGATCGCTGGTCGCGACGTCGGCCAATGCCGCGGCTTCGGCGGGGCGGAAGGTCAGTCCCTCAATGTCCGCCATCGGAGGGCCGCCTTGTTTCGAAACCAGGCCCAGCCGGTCGCCGCCAAGGAAACCCATCATCTGATTCCGGTTGAGCTGCACGGGCATCAGTTGGTTGCCGTAGTACAGGCTGATCCGGTTCGGATACATGGTCCCCCACGCGTACACCAAAATCTGGGTCGGGGGATGCTGCTCGTCGGCCGGCAGGAATCCCTGCTTGGCCAGGACCTTCGAGAAGACCCGGATCATGTCCTCCTGCTTGGGAATCTTCTCGCCGGCCATCGACGCGGCAAAGTCGCGAAAACCAACGCAGGCGGCCACATAGTACACGGGATCTTTGTCGCTGGGCGGCTGCGGCAGCGCGCCCTCCGCCGGCACGTCCGTCACGGTGATGACCTGCAGGTCCGGTTTGTCGAGAAGGCCGGCGCGCATTCCGATCACGCCGGCGGAAAGAAGTCCAACGAGGCAGAGGATTGCGCGCATGGGCGAATGGGGTGCGGTGCCTTCCAACACGACCGAACTGACGGCAAGGTAGCATGGTTGCAGCTTCTGCAAAGGCAAAACCAGTCCGCACCACCACCAGACTCCCCAAGGACCCAAAACTCCGCATGAAACTCACTTTTCTACTTGCCCGTTCACCTCCGATATCTGGTTAGGCGCTTCCATCGTTGTCCATCAAAACGTCACGTAGGTCCACAGCCAACTTTATCCCTGGGTCACATCTACAAATCACGTCCCAACAGAACCCCTGAAACCGAAGATAAAAAGCGTGGATTCGAAACCTACCAAGCGACCTAATCTCTTTCTCTATCTTGGAATAGCTGTCGTCGCCCGAATCCGGATGCGCAAAGAGGCACTTAAAATGGACGATGGCATTCCGGATGTCGAAGACCCGCTTCGATTGGCTACGGAGTTTCTTCGGGATCCGGGCACCGCTGCTCACTTCGAAGAACGAAGTCAGCTTAGGCCCGATGTTCTGGGTACGGATGAGTTCTGTGACGTGCGATGGCGAATAGCCCCTCGCTTCCAAGACCAACCTGATACAGCCATTGAGACACTGTTCGAGGGCCACCGCGAGCAGGACGATGGCCTCCGTCCTCTCACCTTCCTTCCACAACTTATCGGCACATTGGGCAAAACTCACATCCGGCCCGACACACCATTTCATTCTTCGCGTCGCAAAACGGATGCGCCGACCAATCACCCTGCGGGCGATCTCA
>JBGOXZ010000123.1:0-7325 GCA_041479395.1 Opitutaceae bacterium | reverse complement strand
GCCGTGCTATCGCTGCCTCTTCCCCGAACCACCCCCGCCGGGCAGTGTGCCCAATTGCGGCGAAGCCGGTGTCTTCGGCGCGCTCTGCGGCGTGATCGGCAGTCTGCAGGCCCTGGAGGCGATCAAATGCCTCCTCGGCATCGGTGAATCCCTGCGCGGGCGCCTGCTGGTGTACGATGGCCTGACCCAACAGGTTCGCCTCTTGAATCTCCAGCGCGATCCCGCGTGTCCGTTGTGCGGCCGCGACCCGCGCATCCGGAAAATTGACGCCGCGTCTTACGACTTCTCGTGCACCGCACCCGTCGCCAACGCCGCCGGCCAGGTCCCGGGGGAAACGCCGGCGGAAATTTCGGTGGAGGCAGCCCGCCAGCTGCTGGCGACGCAGGCCGGCCGCGTCGTGTTGCTGGATGTGCGGGAGCCCTACGAGGTGCAGATCTGCCGGATCGAGGGGAGCGAACACATTCCCATGCGGGCGGTTCCCGGCCGGCTCGATGCTCTGCCGCGCGACCGGCACATCCTCGTGTTGTGCCATCATGGTGAACGCAGCCGCCACATCACGGAATATCTGCGCGCCCGGGGTTTCCCCGCCGTCAGCAACGTGCAGGGCGGCATCGCCGCCTGGGCGGAGCGCATCGATCCGTCGCTGCGGCGGTATTGATGCCCGCCCCCGCCCGCCGGCTACCGCAGCTTGAGCTCGGGATGGGCGCCGGCGTAGGCGCGGGCGTATTCGGTGAACGCCGCCTTCAACCGCAGGGCCACGGAATCCGGCCCGACGCGGAAGCGATGCTCGTCGATCGCCGCCACCGGCGTCACGTCCTTGGTCGTCGAGGTCAGAAAACACTCCTGCAAACCGGGCAGATCGGCGGTCCTGAGCGTGACCTCGCGAATTTCGATGCCCGTCGCGGGAGCCACCTTCTCGACTAGCAGACGGCGGGTGACTCCCGCCAGCAGTCCGCTGGCCAGGGCCGGCGTGAGCACCACGCCGTCACGGACAAAATGAATGTTGGCCACCGCCGCCTCGGTGATCTCCTCCGCCAGGTTGGCCATCACCACTTCATCGGCGCCGCGCAGCTTCGCCTCACGCAGGCAGAGCAGGTTGTTGAGGTAGTTGCCGGTCTTCCACGCCGGATCGAGGGTGCGCGGGTCGTTGCGGCGCAATTCGCGCGCCACCGAGAGCCTCAGGCCGGCGCGCACCTTCCCGGGCGGAAAATCCTGGTTGGTCTGTACCAGCAGCACGAAGTCGGGGCGGTCGGCCAAACCGGAGTCGAGGCCGATCGGCCCGCCGCCCCGCGTGACCTGCAGGCGCACATAGATCTCACCTTGGGTGCCGCCATGCACCGCGAACTCGGCCGCCGTGCGGCGGATTTCCTCGAGCAACCGTTCCGGCGACAGCGGCAACTGCAGGGCCAGAGCTCGCGCGGAGTTCTCCAGCCGGGCCCAGTGCTCTTCCCAGGCAAAGATGACGCCATGATAGGTGCGCCACACCTCGTAGATCGCGTCGCCATAGAGAAAACCACGGTTGAGCGGCGAAATCGACGGCTCGTGGGCCGGGTGCAGCCGGCCGTTGGTGTTGGCCTGGATGTAATCGTGCGTCATGGGGGCCGAGAACATCACATTGGGAGCGCACCGCGACAAGCCGGCAAACAAAAAGGCCCCCGCCCGTGCGGAGGCCCGGAGTCTCGTCCCGCCCGGCGCTTTACTTCTTCTTGCGGGCCTTCACCAGACCAAACGCCTTCTTGATGTTGTAGACGCTCGGGAGCGAAATACCGAATTCCTGCGCGATCTGCGCGCCCGTCTTGCCGGCTTGCAGCGCCCCCTTGATCTTCCCCTTCATTTCCGGCGTGATGCGCGCGTGTTTCCGGTGACGCCCGGCCTTTCGCCCCCCACGCTTGCCGCCCGGGCCCGCCGCGGCCCGAATGGCTTTGATCAGTTCCCTGGCGCTTTCGAATCCGTATTCCTCGTGAAGGTGCGCCAGCGCCCGGGCCCGCTCCTTCTCGATTTCCTTCTGCAACTCGGCAACTTTGCCTTGATAATCAGCCAGCAGCTTGAATTTGTTCGTGACCATATGGCGAATAGTAAACGTTTAGGGGCGCAGGCAGACAAGCCTTAATTTCCTCACCATTATGGTTTGAATAGACTCGTCCGCCGGCGGGATTTTATAGTTGCGCCGATGCAAATGAACCATGTCGGCTGATTCCCATGTTGCTGGAATTGAAGCGGCCGGTGTTGCTACCGATGGCATTTTCGCCCCTCGAGTGGCGCCCGTTGGCGCACCACCGCTTATTGATCTGACCGGTGTTTTCGGCGAATTCTCTCAGCGATCATTCGCGGCATATCATAAAGCAAATAGGGACATGGCCGGGACCGTCGCGGCGCGGAAATAACGGTGCAAGGGCAACGGTGTCTGTGAGGTTTGATATATATGCCGGTCCTTTATCCGTCGGGATTCAAGATCGGAAATCATGTGCAGCATTAGCAAACCTCGAGCCTGGTCATGCCAGCCGCCACGCGCAAAAGTTCAGCCGATCGGCTGCCTTCCCGCCCCAGCCGGACTCATGCAATTGTAGGAGCGAGCTTCCGCCTTCGCATGAAGCTACGGCGAACAGGTGCTCGCGACCCGTCCTCCGTAGCCTCGGCGAAGGAGGATGCAGAGGAGAAATCGCCTGCGAGCAGGCTCCTACAGTGCTCACCAGACGGTTGAGGGGAATGGAGCGAAATCATCGTTTGATCGCATGAGTCCGCTTCAGCCCGAAAAATCGGACGAACGCCGCTCCATCGCCTTCCCCCACCATCGCAGCCGGGTCGGATCCGGCCACAGGAAATCCGCGGGCCGCTGCGGCCGCGGCCCGGTCGGCTCTCAGATGGTCATCGCGTCGTAGCCGCCGTCGACGACGATCTCCGCTCCGGTGATGAACGAGCCGGCGTCGCCGGCCAGCAGGAGCGTCGCGCCGATGAGTTCGCGGGCCTCTCCGAACCGTTTCATCGGCGTGTGGCCCATGATGCTGGCCACGCGGTCCGGGGTGAGCACCGCGCGGTTCTGATTCGCGGGGAAGAAGCCGGGCACGAGGACGTTGACCCGGACGTTCTGCGGCGCCCACTCCCGCGCCAGATTCTTGCTGAGATTATGCACCGCGGCTTTGGACGCCGAGTAGGTGAACACCCGCGACAGCGGCACCAGGCCCGACATCGAGCCGAGATTGATGATCGAGCCGCCCGCCCCGTGCTCCACGAGGTGCCGGCCGAACACCTGGCAGCCCAGAAACACCCCTTTCAAGTTCACCCGCAGGATGCGGTCGAACTCCTCCTCCGAGATATCGAAGAAGGGCGTGGGTGAGTTGATGCCGGCACCGTTCACGACGATGTCAACCCGGCCCGAGCGCTCGAGCACGGCGGCCAGCAGCGCCTGAAGCTGGGCCCGGTCGGTCGCCTCGGCGGCATGGAACCAGCCGTGGCCGCCGAGCGCGGCGATCCTGTCGAGCCGCGCCTTCGCCTTCGCCTCGTTGTGTCCGACCAGGACGACCTCCGCGCCCGCACCCGCCAGACCTTCGGCCATTGCGCCGCACAATTCGCCGGTGCCACCGATGACCACCGCCACCCGCCCGCTCAGGGAAAACAACGTATCCAGATAATTCTGCGCGCTCATGAATGAAAGTTCGGGCAGTCACCAAGCCGGGTTTCGCCGGTAAAAGCAACGGCAAAGGTGCGGGGACGGCCTCCGCCTGCGCCCGGCTTTCAGGCGCGGGCAAGCCTCGCCTCCAACCGCGCCTTCGCGGCCGGCCAGTCCACGGCAACGATGGCGTACATCGCGGTGTTGCGCACGAAGCCGTCCCAGCGCGTCTGGTAGTTGTGCAGGATCCCCTCAAAACGCGCGCCGAGACGCTCGATGGCCCGGCGCGAGCGGTCATTGCGCCCGTCGGTTTTCACGGCCGTGCGCTGGAATTCGGGAGTGAGCCAGGTGTGCCCGATCTCGAGCGCGCGGTCTTTGCGCCGGATCTCAAAGTAACGCGTGGTGCCGGCCACCTGCCCCGACGCCAGGTGAATGATTACAAAGGGCACCTCCACCCCCGTGGCGGCGGCCGCGAGCGCCTTCGCCACGGTCGCTTCCACGTCCGCCACGGAGGCCGGCGCCGGACCGATCAGATACCGATGGATCTCCGGGTCGCGTCCGGCGGCGTACAGCGCGGCGGCGTGCGCCGGTTGCAGCGGCTCGAGCCGCACCTGGCGGCCGGTGAGCAGCACTGGTCTGGGATCGAACGTCGACATACGGGAAATCTGCACACAACGGCGTTATTTGCGAAGAGCCGGTCGCGCCGGCCGCGATGCCCCTGGTCCTTACGAGGCGGGACCCGCGTCGCCTGATCTTCGCCCCAAGCTTGCGGCTGGGCACCATGGGGCTTTGATTGGGCCGCATGCCCCGCATTCCGCTGGAAGACAACTTCGATGACGTCATCGGCAAGGCGCAGCGCGGTCTGCGGCTGGACGACGCCGAGCTGGCGCGGCGTGCGGGGATCAGCAGCGCCGCGCTGCGGGCGCTCAAGGGCGGCACCTTCGACGAGGCGGTCGCGCGTGCCGTCGCGCCCGTGCTGCAGCTGGGCGCCGACCAGCTGGTGGCCCTCGGGCGCAAAGCATGGTATCCGGAACCCGTGATCCCTCCGCGCGGTTTCGCCATGTTCAACACACCGTTCGAGGACATGACCGTGAACAGCTATCTCGTCTGGGACCCGCGGACGCGCCTGGCGGCGGCGTTTGATACCGGCGCCACCTGCGAACCGATGCTCGGCGCGATCGGCGCGGAGAAGCTCACCGTGCGCTATCTCTTCCTCACGCATACCCACGACGACCACGTGGCCGACGCGGCGCGCCTGCTCGCGCAAACCGGCGCCGAGATCTATTCCTCCGAACGCGAATCGTTCCCGGGAGGCAAAACCTTCCGCGAGAACCAGACGTTCCATCTTGACGGGGTGGCCATCAAAACCCTCCTCACCTGGGGTCACTCGCCGGGGCAAACGACTTACTTCGTGACCGGGCTGGCCTGGCCGCTCGCCATTTGCGGAGACTCGATGTTCGCCAGTTCGATGGGCGGCGGGCTGGTGTCGTACGAGGACCAACGCCGCAACAACGTGGAGAAGATCTTCACACTGCCGCGCGATACCATCATCGCGCCGGGCCACGGCCCGCTCACAACGCTCGCGCAGGAAAAAAAGCACAATCCGTTCTTCGCGCGATAGCGCGCCAGCCGTTGGCGCCCGAGGGCCTGCTCCGCTGGGGGTATTGTCGATGGGCGCGCACCCAGATCGATCCGCTGTCCGCGTGGCTTGAAGGGACGAGAACACGCGAGCTCATCGGATCGGCTTCGCTCGCTGTGAACTGCGCTGCGACGCACCGTCGGTGCTGGTCCAAGTAAATTTACTGTCAGATTTTTTCGCTCCAAATTTCTGACAGTAAGACTGTGGTTGCGTTGCGAAGTATCCGAATAAGTCAGTTCATGCGAAATCAGAGTGCATACGCACCGCCCTGCTCCGCGCCTCCTATGAGCTCCTCATCGGAGATCCGGCTGCTAGTTCAAAAGCAAACCCTAATCCCCCCATGACTGCTTCAAGTCCAGACAGTCGTTCCCGTATAGTTATTCGCGTAGCGGCAGCCGCTCTCTCCTTGGGCGCCTGCCGTTTCGCTTTTGCACAAACCGAGCCTTCCACGGTTGCCGCGCAGGAGGTCATCCAGCTGCCCAAGTTCGTCATCACCGAGACCCCGGTCAACCCCTACCAGTCGCAGCAGGCTCTCTCGGCTACGCGTGTCGCGATGGCAATCCAGGACGTCCCGCAGACGCTCTCTGTGGTCACTAGTGACTTCATCGCGGACTCGATGAGCCTGAAGATGTCCGACGCCGCCAAGTATATCACGCCGGTAGTCGAATCGACGCTGCCTTTCGGCGGTGACCGCTACATGATCCGCGGCTTCCAAGTTTCCGCGGAGTTCATCGACGGCTCGATCATCTCGGGCGGATCGGGCTACAGCATGTCCATTCCGCAATACAACATCGACCGCATCGAAGTGATCAAAGGCCCGAATGCGATCCTGGTTCCCGGCGGCTACCCGGGTGGCCAAATGAATCCCATCACCAAGGCGCCGATGGCCAGGGATGCGCAATCGCTGACCCTCAATCTCGCTCAATACAACGGCAATGACGTTGGTTTCGACATCAACCGCGTGCTCAACGAAAAGAACCATATGGCGGTCCGCCTCGTCGGCGGCTACTGGCGGAACACGCACATGTACATCAAAAACATGTTCCGCATCGGCTACGAGATCTCGCCGTCCTTCTCCGTTGAGCTAACGCCCACCCAGAAGCTGACCCTCAAAGCCGATTTCCTGCAGAACCGCGAGACCAACATGGGTGGCCTCCCGATCGATCCCAGCATCGGCAGCACCAACACCGCCATAATCGCGCGCGGCCTGCCCCGCGACTGGTCGTTCGGCAACGAAGATGACTGCCGCCACCGTTCCACCGAGCGCCTGAGCGCGGAGCTGCTCTCGACCTTGGGCGAACATGTGACGTCCCGGTTCTATCTCATGGGTGACCACGTCCGCCGCATCGACGTCGGCGGCACCAACGATGCCATGGCCAATGTGGGCACCGCCCCCGCCGGCGTCACCGGCTCGGCCCTCACGTCCTACCAACTTAACGGCGGCACCCGCAATCCGTCGACGGGCCTCTGGGAGCCCGGTGTCTATTGGAGCACCACGACCGCCAACGGCGTGGCCACGCCAGCCTCGATCATCGCCCCGCTCACCGATCCATCGCTCTGGTTATACACCCACAGCGTCACCCGGGTCGATTTGGAATACGCAGAGGCGCATCTCAAGAACGACTATGCCGCCAAGTTTGAAACGTCTTGGTTCAAGTCGACCACCCTTGGCGGCATCACCGCGGATTTTTCCAAGGTCCATTTCAAGAGCTGGGCCGCCGCCACCACGAACTTTGGGGCATATTCCGCTTCGCGCCCTGCTGTGGCCAACAATCCCAATGGGGCCACCATCGGTGGTATCACGTACCCTGGTCTCTTTGCCATCACCTATCCGCCCTACCAGTTCCCCGCCATTGTGCCCGCTGATTTCAGCCCCCCCGTACCACCCAACACAGCCAAGAACCCGACCGCCTCCCAGAGCGGCGGTGACTATGTGTCCAAGCAGTCCACGGTGCAGGGCTTCATCTTCGAGACCTTGAGCGCCTTCGACGACCACGTGCAACTCTCCGGCGGCTTCTCCCGCTTCTACGGTGAGTTGAGCCGCGCGGACAGCACCCTCACCGGCCTCAACGCCAACAT
>JBGOXZ010000122.1:0-7338 GCA_041479395.1 Opitutaceae bacterium | reverse complement strand
CTCGCAGCACAGACCGCGATCATGCCGAGGATCGAACTGGTCAGGCTGTACTGCCCGCTGGCGGCCACGAGCGAGCCGACGAGCGAGATGCCCGAGATGGCGTTGGTGGCCGACATCAACGGCGTGTGCAGCGTGGGCGACACGCGGCCGATCACCTCGAAGCCGAGGAAGCCGGCCAGGACCAGGATGAAAAGGTAGAACATCAGCCGGCCGAAATCCATCGGCGGCAGCGTATGCGCGACGTGCTGGGCCGCGTCCGCGCTGGCAAGAAGCAGGGGCGTCATGAGGGTCCTTGAGCGCTGCTGAGCAGCTGGCGGACGGTCGCGTTGACCACCTCGCCGCCGCGGGTGAGGCACGCCCCCATCACGATCTCGTCCGTCGGATCGGGCTGGGCGCCGGGTTTCGGGTAGAGGTGGCGGAACAGGTTGAAGCAGTTGCGGGCGTAGAGCGCGCTGGCATCGGCCGGCACGGTGGCGGGCAGGTTGACCGCGCCAATGATCGTGACGCCATGATCCACGATGGTTTCGCCGGCCCGGGTGAGTTCGCAGTTGCCGCCCTGTTCGGCGGCGAGATCCACGAAGACGGCGCCAGGTCGCAGCCGGCCGACCATGTCCTTCGTCACGAGCAGCGGCGCTTTCTTGCCGAAGACCTGGGCGGTGGAGATGACCACGTCGACCTTCGGGAGGCGCGCACTGATGGCCTCCATCTCCTTCTGGATGAACTCGGGCGAAAGCTCCTTCGCGTAGCCGCCGGCGGTCTCGGCGTCCTTCGGCAGCTCCATTTCCACGAACAGGGCGCCCAGGCTCTTGACCTGTTCGCGCACCGCCGGCCGCGGGTCAAAGGCCTCGACGCGCGCCCCGAGGCGTTTCGCGGTGGCGATGGCCTGCAGGCCGGCCACCCCCGCGCCGAGGACGAGCACCGTGGCGGGCGTCACCGTGCCCGCCGCCGTCATCAGGAGCGGGAACATCTTGCCGATTTGCTCGGCGGCGATCAACACGGCCTTGTAGCCGGCGACTGTCGCCTGCGAGCTGAGGGCATCCATGCCCTGGGCCCGGGTGATGCGCGGGATGAACTCCATCGCGTACCCGGTGATGCGGCGGCGGACGAACACCTGCAGAACCGGCGCGCTGCTGAACGGCGCGAGAAATCCGATGTAAACGGCGCCCTCGCGGATCAACCCGGCCTCGGCGACGGTGGGCGGGTGCACCTTGAGGAGGAGGTCGGCCGCAGCGTAGAGCTCGGGCGCGGAGCCGACGATCGTCGCGCCGGCAGCCGTGTACTGTTCGTCAGTCACCCCCGCCCGAAGGCCCGCGCCGCTCTCGACCAGAATCTCGTGCTGGTCGCGCACCAACGCGCCCGCCAGGGCGGGAATGAAGGCAACCCGCGTTTCGCCCGCTGCGGTTTCTTTCGGTATCCCGATCTTCATGAGGGTGGAACAGCTGGAATTTCGTGCGCCCGAGCGTGCAAGCTGCCGCGCAGTTCTCAATAGCGAAAATGCTGCGCCCGCGAGGAAAAGCTTTTGACCCTCCGCACGCCGCCTGCGAGGGTCCGCGGCGTCGCGGCCGATGGTGCCGCTGCCGCGTCATGCCCGCCGCCCTTCCCATCACCACTCCACACCCCGTCAGATCCGTCCTGCTCCGCGTCCGCGCCGCCTTCCGACCTTGAAGCATCGCGTGCCCGCATCGCTCCACCCCTAACCCACCCTCTTCATGTCCCTCAGTCTCAATTTTGTCGGTCTAATTCTGGCCGCGGTGGTTGGGCTCTACTTCTACAACAATCCCCTCAAGCACGGCGCCTGGTTCATGGTCCGGCGCTTCATCAATTGGTTCCCGTTGGGCATGACCTATTCCTTCCTGTACATGGGGCGCTACAATCTGAATGTCGCCAAGAACGCCCTGGGCACGTTGATGTCGAAGGAGGAATTCGGGCTGATCTTTGCCGCGGGCACGGTGACCTACGCGCTGTCGTTCCTGGTCAACGGGCCACTAGTCGACAAGATTGGCGGAAAAAAGGGCATCATGATCGCCGCGCTCGGCGCCGCCTCGGCGAATGTGATCCTGGGTGTGCTGACCTACTTCGTGGCGACGGGGCAGGTGAAGGGAAAAATGGTGGCCGCTTATTCCGTGGTCTACGCCCTCAACATGTATTTCCAAAGCTATGGCGCGGTCTCGATCATCAAGGTGAAGGCTCATTGGTTCCACGTGCGGGAGCGCGGAGTTTTCGGGGCCATCTTCGGAACCCTCATTTCGTTCGGCGTCTATTTTGCCTTCGATTGGGGCCAGGCCATCGCCGACATGACGAAGGCGAATCCGTCGGGCGAGCTGGGCTGGCTGCACGCGCTCATCCAGCGGGTTTTCGCCCTGAACACCAGACCGGTCGATGCGACCTGGGCGGTATTTTTTATCCCCGCCGCGATCCTGGCGGTCTGGGCCCTCCTTGACTGGTGGCTGATCAAGGACACCCCCGAAGAAGCCCATTTTCCGCCGTTTGACACGCATGACGCGTCCTCGGGGCACATGGACGTGGAATACAGCACGAAGGAACTGCTCATGAAAGTGTTCGGCAGCCCCTTGATGCTGCTGTTCGCGTCGGTGGAGCTGACCGCCGGGGTGATGCGCAACGGGATCATGCAATGGTATTTGATCTTCGCGCGGGAAGTGCATCAGACTGGTGCGAAATTCTTCGTGGCCAACTGGGGATTGCTGCTGTGCATCTTTGGAATCGTCGGCGGCTTTGCCGGCGGACTGATCTCGGACAAGTTCTTTCAGTCGCGGAGGGGTCCGCCGGCGACGCTGCTGTGCGGCTTCATGTTCATCACGGCGATTGTGATGGCCTTCAACCTGTTCTCCTCGCCGATCACCGTGGCGGTCGCCGCCCTGCTCATCGTCATGGCGGTGACCGGCGTTCACTCGCTCATGTCCGGCACTGCGGCCGCCGACTTTGGCGGCCGGAAAGCGACGGCGACCTGCTCCGGCATCGTGGACGGATGCGTGTATCTCGGGAGCGGAGTGCAGTCCATCAGCGTCGGCTATCTGGCGGGCCAGAGCTGGCTGTGGTGGCCGATCTTCCTGGCGCCCTTCGCCCTGATAGGCGCGTTCATCGCGGCGAGATTCTGGCACCAATTGCCTGCCGCCACCCGGAAGTACATCGCGGAGGTCGAGCACAAGAAGGTCGCCGGGCTGACCTCCTGAACATTGCGCTTCGTTTCTTGAGAGGCGGAGCCCCCTCAGAACCGACCCAACAGCAGCGACGGAAAGAGTCCCAGCAACAGGAGCAGACTCGCCGCGTTCGCAAGGGCGATGGCGGCGGGAAGCGGGACGGCGATGTGACCGGCGCCGGGCGCAGGCGCGGCCACCAGCGCCTGCTTGAGCACGATGAGGTAGTAGAAGCGCCTTGCTCTCCACCAATCGACCCGATCTGGCCGCGGTTTCCGCCTCAAACCGCCGCCGGCTGGGTGAGCACCTGGCGCAGACCTTGCAGCAAGGCCCCCATGGGATAGGGCTTCGTCAACTGAAGTTCCGCCTCATCCGGCTTGGGATGCGCGGCGGAACCACCCGACCCGCTGACGGTGATGATGTGAACATGGGGATTGATCGCCTTCATCGCCTTGATTGCCGTCGGGCCATCCATGACCGGCATGTCAAAATCGACCAGCGCCACCGCGATGTCGGCGCGATGTTGCTCAAAGACCCGCACCGCTTCCGCGCCGTCGGCGGCGACATGCACGACGTAGCCGAAGTCCTCCAACAGGCGGCGGGTGACATCGCGGAAGAACTCCTCATCGTCGACCACCAGCACATGCTCGCCGGCGCCCCGGGTGATCTCCAGTCCGGGTGTCGTCGCCGGCGCCTTGGTCACCGTCTCCATCACCGGAAAGTGGGCGCGGAAGGTGGTGCCTTTGCCGACCTGGGTCGAGAGCGTGACGAAGCCGCCGCAGGCCTTCATGATAGAGCGCACCGTCGACAAGCCGAGGCCCGTGCCCTCGCCGATCGGCTTGGTGGTGAAGAACGGGTCGAAGATGCGGTTCACGATCTCGGGCGCAATACCCGTGCCGGTGTCGGACACACCCAGCACGGCATAGACGCCGGGCGCGGCGCCCGGCAGCGCGCCGGCGGCCGCTTCATCGAGCGTGGCGTTCCCGGCGGTGATGGTGAGCTCGCCGCCGTGCGGCATGGCATCGCGCGCGTTGACGCACAGGTTGAGCAGCACCTGGTAGATCTGCGTAGGGTTGGCGTGCAGCCGCCACAGTTCAGGCGCAATCGCCATGCGCACCTGGATGTTCTTGGCGAAGGTGCGGCCGATGAACCGGCTGAGCTCTTTCACCAGGCTCCCGAGATCGACGACTTCACGATTGCCATCGAGACCGCGAGTGAAGGACAGCATCTGGTTGACCAGACCGGCGCCGCGGGCGGCGCTCGTCGCCACGACATCGAGCAGCGCCCGGTTTTCCTCGGAACAACCGCGGAGCTTGAGCAGGTCGGCCGACATGGTGATGGGCGCCAGCACGTTGTTGAGGTCGTGTGCGATGCCGCTGGCGAGCATGCCGATGCTGCCCACCCGTTGCGCGTGCAGGAATTGGTGCTCAAGGCGTTTCTGCTCGGTAATGTCGCGTCCGATGGCGAGGAGGTAGGTGCCGGAGAGCTCCGCCGGCGCGTTTTCCGGCATCCGTTGAAACGTCCACTGGCGCCAGGAACCGGCGCCACCGGCCACCTGGGTTTCGTGCTGGCAGGTTTGCGGGTCGTCCGTGGTCGCGGCGCGCTGCAGGGCAAGGCGAACCGCATCGGCCGCGGCCGGCGGCATGAGGTCAATGAAGAGCATGCCCGTCAGCGCCCCCGGCACGCACCCGTGGTCGCGCATCAGCGCCGCGTTCGCATAGGTGATGCGCCCCGTCGCGTCGAGCCCGCAAATCCAGTCACTCAAGGCATCGAGCAGCGCGCCCGCCGTCCCATCGAAAGCGGTGGAGCTGGGGGGTGCGCTCGCCGTCTTGCGAAACAGACCCGTCAATCGCCGCCACGGTTTGGCAGACAACGTGAATACCCGCGGCTTGCGCTCAGGCGCGTGCAACTGGTCGGTCGCGCCGACCACGCGGTACTGATTCGCGAAGGCATAAACGGGCTCTTCGTGCATGGGAAAACAGGTTGCATTAAGACACGTCCGCTCCGCTTTGACTGCCGCGTTGAACACTCAATTTTGGGTAGGGATGACTGCGGCGTTGTGGGTCGGCACAATGTCGCTGTCGGACGCCGCGGCGGAACCTACTCGTCAAAAATAGGTTAAATATTGATCACACCTATCGATTTTCGCCTGCGGCGAGGTGGGGCGCGTTACCGTGACCGCCGTAGCCTCGCGCGAAGGCTGGCCCTTTGCGCACACGGGACGCGGTCGGAGCCGCGGGCGGCGGGTCAGGGATAACCCGTCCTGCCCACATACACTCAAGATCCAACCTCCCTCAAAAATCGGCACCCAGTTCGGAACTCGCCGGTGGCCCTGACGGAAAATCTCCTCTCAAAAGCGATGGCACAACAGCACCAGGCGCGGGCGTCAAATCACCAGAAAAAGAATTCCAGTTTCGGCTCCATGTAACCCTCAGTCGGCAGTTCAAGCGCCACGCGCCACACGGTGGCATAACGCGACCACGGTCCCACGATCGGGCCATCGAACATCACCTTGGGGGAGGAAATCGGGCGGCGCGGTTGCGTGTTCAGACGCTCCTGAAACAGCGCGTGCCCCTCGGGCAGCGAGAAGTAGAGCAGCCGCCGCTCAAAGATATCTTTGACTTGCGGCAAGTCGGCATAGGTGAAGGTCGGATGCGTGGCGCGAAAGCTCCGGAGAACGTATTCATTGCGGCAGAGTTCGACGGAGGCGCGCTGGCAGGCGCTCTTGAAGTCGCGGCCGGCGGCATGCCCGTAGCTGTAGAAATCGCCCGGCGTGCACCGCTTGAAGAGGATCACCATGGCACCGCGCTCGAGCGGATGATCAATCTGCACGGCGGAGACGTCGGTCCATCCGGTGGGACGGACCTTCGCGGCGAGGCGGCCGTCCCACCACGCGATTACGCAGAAGCGCTCGAGCGCCTCCCAGTAGGCCTTCGTGCGGCACTGGCTTGCAAACAACCCAGGAAACGCCGCCATGCCGTTGGAGGAGGCGTCGCGATCAAAGCCGTAGAGGTCACGGTCGAAGTCGTTTACCTTGACGTGAAACGCCCAGCGCTCGAGCGCCTCGGAGATGGCCATGTAGCGCGCCACCATCGCGCTCGGGTGCGTGCCGGTGCCATCGGCGTTGCTGTAGAGGTTGAGCTGCGGCCGCGGTTTCCCGGTCAGGTGCGGGGCGAGGTAGGCGTTGGCCTGAAAACAGCGATGACCCAAGACCGGGAACTCGCTGAATTCGATGCGCGTGATGGGCCCGCCTTGCTCGGTGAAAATGCGCCGGTAACGCCAGGGTGCCAGATTGAGCATGGTGTTTCAAGTACCCGAAACTTCGCCCCAGTACAAGCGCAAGGCCGTGACCCAAAAGTCACGGCCCTGCCTCCTGCAGCCAGGCTCGTCGCATCAGGATAATCGGGGAGCAACGGTCCCGCCGACATCATCGTCAGCGGCGCCGCCCAATCGGCTCCCGAGGAAAACGGGGTCAAAGGATTCGGCTGCTTTCACGAAGCCCAATACCAGCAGGAGGCTGGCGACGACGCCAAAAAGAATGCGTTGGGTCGGAGTCATTGGCGATGTCTTAGTGCTCAATGACACAAGGAAGGCCGGGTTCCATATTCACTGTTTGTTCCACTAAGGAACTCTTAGTCACCACATCGAACGACTCAGCGGCTTTGGCAAAACCCGCGGTCAGCAGGATGCTTGTGATCAGGGCGAAGAGGAGATGTTTGATTGTTTTCATTGGCCCCAACTATCGCCGATTTCTTGAATACAGCGAAGCCCGCCGAGCACCCGGTTTTGTCCAGTCTGCACAGGGCAAAACTGGATATGGCTCTCTCCCGCGATTTCCGCTAGGGTTATGCCTTAACCTCAGCCTGTCATTGCCAGAAGCCGGACAAGTTGTTGCAGGCTTGCTTGCGGAAGGCGATCGACCCCTGAGGTGAATCCCTTCGTTTCTTGGCGTCTCTGTGTGAGATTTTTTTGACTCAGGCGAAGACGCAAAGGCGCGAAGAGAAGTCGATGTAAATCAGTATTCAATTCATGCGAACCTGGGTGCGCATAGCCATGCGCGGGATTTTTCCGAGCGACGCAATTGTAGGAGCGAGCTTGCTCGCGATTGCCGACGAGAAATCGCCTGCCCCTCGACAAGCCCCTCGACACACTCGGGGCCTTGAGCTTGTCGAAACAGCTCGGG
>JBGOXZ010000121.1:0-7542 GCA_041479395.1 Opitutaceae bacterium | reverse complement strand
GCAGGATCCGGCGTTCAAGACGCAGCTCTTCCGCTTCGTGGACGTGCTGCCCTCGCTGGATTCCTCGGCGGAAATCATCAGCCATTTGCAGGAGTATCTCGGTGACAAGGCCGTCGAACTCCATCCCGCCCTCAAGACCGGACTGGCCGCCGCGTCATTTGCGCCCGCGCTCGTCGCCGGGCCGGTGAAGGCGCAGGTGGTCGACATGGCGCGCCAGTTCGTCGCCGGTGAAGGCCCCGAGGACCTGGTCAAACAGCTCCGCCGAAACGCCAAAGCCGGCTACGCCACCACGATTGACCTGCTCGGCGAGACCGTGGTCAGTGCCGCCGAGGCCGACGCGTTTCTCCAACGCAACCTCGACGTGCTCAACACCGCCGCGGCGGCCCTCGCCAAGGACCCCGCGCCCGCCTTCAGCGATATCGGCCGGGCCGGCCCGCTTCCGCGCCTCAACCTCTCGGTGAAAATCTCGGCGCTTACGCCCGACGTCCATCCGGCCGACCCGGAAAACAGCATCGTGGCGCTGAAACAGCGGCTGCGTCCGATTCTCCGGCGCGCCATCGAGGTCGGCGCCTTCATCAATTTCGACATGGAGAGCTACAAGTTCAAGGACCTCACCCTCGCGCTCTTCAAGTCGATCCTCGAGGAGGACGAGTTTCGCCAGGCGCCGCCGGTCGGCATCGCCCTCCAGGCCTACCTGCGCGACTGCGAGCACGACCTGCGTGAACTCGTCGCATGGGTGCGGCGCGTCAACCGCCCCATCTCCGTGCGCCTCGTGAAGGGCGCCTATTGGGACTATGAAACCGTCCTTGCCCGGCAGCGCGAGTGGCCGGTGCCGGTCTGGTCCCGCAAGGCCGAAAGCGATGCGAACTACGAGAAGCTCACCGCCTTCCTGTTCGATCACAGCGATGTGGTCACAATCGCGTTTGCCTCGCACAACGTCCGCTCGTGCGCCCACGCCATCGTGCAGGCCGGGCGCCGCGGCATCGATCCGCGCGCCTACGAATTCCAGGCGCTCTATGGCATGGCCGATGAACTCAAGGCGGCGCTCCTCCAGACCGGCCACCGCGTCCGCGAATATTGCGCCGTCGGCGCCCTGCTGCCCGGCATGGCCTACCTCGTGCGCCGCCTCCTCGAGAATACCTCCAACGAAGGCTTCCTCCGCGCCCGGAACACGGGTGAAGCCACCAAGGAGCAATTGCTCGCCAATCCGGTGGAACTGCTCGCGGCCGGTGAGACCCGGGCGGCGCCTGATCTCGGGGCGGGCTCGCACCCGCCGCGGAGCGCGGGTTCTGCCACATTTCACAACGCCGCCAACACGGATTTCACCCGCGCGCTGGAGCGCGACAGGCTCCGCGCCGCCCTGCAATCCGTCGGCGCGCAACTCGGCCGCCGCTGGCCCCTCATCCTCGGCGGCCGGAAGATCGCCGACCGTGAATACGTGCCGTCCGTGAATCCGGCGCGGCCCGCGCAGATCGTCGGATACTGGGCCAAGGCGACCCGCGCCGACGCCGACGCCGCCGTGGCCGCCGCGCGCGCGGCGTTCCCCGGCTGGCGGGCCACCTCCGCCGAGACGCGCGCCCGGATCCTCGACCGGGCCGCCGACCTCCTGGAGTCGCGCCGCATGGAGCTCAACGCTCTGCTCATCCTCGAAGCCGGCAAGCCCTGGGTGGAGGCCGATGCCGACACCTCCGAGGCCATCGACTTTTGTCGCTTCTACGCCGCCGAAATGCGCCGGCTCGCCCGACCCGAGGTCACCCAGCGGGTGCCCGGCGAACACTGCGTGCAGGTATGGACGCCGCGCGGCGTCGCGGTGTCGATCGCCCCGTGGAATTTCCCGCTGGCAATTCTCACCGGGCTCACGGTCGCGCCGCTCGTCGCCGGCAACGCCGTCATCATGAAGCCCGCCAGGCAGACTTCGATCATCGGCGCCGTGCTGATGGATGTCCTCGTGGAGGCGGGCGTGCCGCCGGGCGCGCTGAATTACCTGCCGTGTTTCGGTTCGGACGTCGGCGGACATCTCGTCGCCCATCCGCAGGTCGATGCCATCGCCTTCACGGGTTCGCGCGCCGTCGGCTGCAAAATCTGGGAGACCGCCGGCCAGACGCTCCCGGGGCAGGCGAACCTCAAGAAAGTCGTCTGCGAGATGGGCGGCAAGAACGCGCTCATCATTGACCACGATGCCGACCTCGACGAAGCCATTCCCGCCGCTCTCTACAGCGCCTTCGGTTACAGCGGTCAGAAATGCTCGGCGCTCTCGCGGCTCATCGTGCTGGCGGGCGGGTATGAACGATTTCTGGAGCGTTTTCTCGCGGCGTGCCCGAGCGTGCCGGTGGGCGATCCGACGCAGCCCGGCACCGTCGTCGGCCCGGTGATCGACGCCGAGGCGCAGCAGAAGATCCTCGGCTACATCGAGCAGGGCAAGAAGGAGGCGACCCTTGCCTGGCAGGCCAGGCTCGCGCCCGAGTTGGCGGCGAGCGGCGGCTACTACGTGCCCCCGACCGTGTTTGTCGACGCCCGGCCTGACCATGTCATCGTGCGTGAAGAGATCTTCGGGCCGGTCGTCGCCGTGATGAAGGCGCGGGACCTCGACGAGGCGTTCGCGCTGGCCAACGGCGCGAAGTACGCGCTGACCGGGGGCCTGTTCTCCCGCAGTCCCAGCGCGCTCGAACGCGCGCGGCGCGAGTTCCTCGTCGGCAACCTCTACCTCAACCGCGGCATCACGGGCGCCATCGTCGAGCGGCATCCGTTCGGCGGCTTCAAGATGAGCGGCGGCGGCACGAAAGCGGGCGGCAGGGAATATCTCCAAAACTTCCTGTTCCCCCGGGTGATTGCCGAGAACACGTTGAGGCGAGGATTCACTCCGCCCGAGGAGTAAACAGCAAAGTCCAAGTGGCACGGGTCTCCCGACCCGTGTATTTGAGATTCACGGGTCGGGAGACCCGTGCCACCCTGCCAGCATGTCAGGCTCGCTCGCCAGTCGTGTGGTCACGGTCCGCCAAGGCGCTTACTTGCCTCATTGCACACTCAACGGTGCGACTTATGCGGTGTGCGTCCGACTGGCAGACGCGCTACCTCAGACCGTGGCCGAAGCGTGGCAGTGCGAACGCGCAGCACTCCTGGCAGAAGCCGGTGCCAACCCCACGATCGCCCAACGAGACCGCCTGCGTGAACTTTTCTCCGAACGGGTCGAACGTTACCTCGATGCCGGTCAAGGGGCGTGTTGGCTGCAACGTCCCGAGATCGCCCGAGTGGCCGCCGACGCGCTGCGGCATTTCGACGGCCAGCGCTACGAGCTCTTGGCATGGTGTATCATGCCGAATCACGTGCATGTCGTGGTGCGACCGCTGGGAAGGCACACGCTGCCACAGATTCTCAAGAGCTGGAAAGGATTCAGCAGCACAGAAGCGAACCGGCTGCTGAACCGTCAGGGTGAGTTTTGGCAGCCTGAATATTATGACCACCTCATCCGCGACGCACACGATCTGGCGCATGCCGTCCATTATGTGCTGCAAAATCCAGCGAAAGCCGGACTGAATAATTGGCCTTGGATCTGGGCCGGCGAGGAAGCAAAGCCCAACGTGGCACGGTAATCTCTCCCGCAACTACTCCGCACCCGATGGTGTCCATCTTCTCATGACGATCCTGGCCTGGTGTCTGACCGCCGGGCTGCTTCTCGTCGGGCTGGTCGGAACGCTGCTGCCGCTGCTGCCCGGCACGACGCTAATCTTGGCCGCCGCCGTGCTGCACAAGCTGATGCTGCCGGCGACGATCTCGTGGGGCGTGGTCGGCTGGATCGCCGGCCTTTGGGTTCTCTCCCTGCTGGTTGACTTCGCCTGCGTGCTGCTCGGCACGCGGCTGGGTGGCGGCTCCAAGTGGGGCATGGCCGGAGCCGGCGGTGGCGCCGTGGTCGGCGCGTTTGTGTCGGTCCCCGCTCTGCTGCTGGGCAGCGTAGTGGGGGCCATGCTCGCCGAAAAGCTGATCCATGGACGCACCCTGCGCGACACCCTCAAGGCCGGCTTGGGCGCCGGGCTGGGTTTTCTCCTGGGCACTCTCGGGCGCCTCACGTGCGCCATGGCGATGATCAGCCTCTTCCTCCTCGCGGCGCTGCGCCGGTGAATCACCCCCGCCCGGGCAGAATCGCCTCCGGGCCCGGAAACATGTCAGCTAATAGTTGACATGTTTCCGGGAGCCACCACGCACAGAATCGGCGCCGCCCACATCGGAGGCCCGTGACGGCGGACTGCGGAGACAGCCGGACCAGGGGTCCGCCGGATGCGCGGGCCGGGTGACCGAATGCCGCCGGTCAAGGATTCACAGGCGGCAGATCAGCAACTCGCGCTCGTAAATCATCTCCTTCGGCAGGTGGTCGTGCAGATCGAGGAAGAGCTCCTGGTGCTCGATGACCTCCCGGCGCCACGCTGCGCGATCGACGGTCATGATCTCGTCCCACTTCTCCCGCGGAAAGTCGAGGCCGGCCCACTCGATGTCCTCGTAGTGCGGCACCCAGCCGATGGGCGTCTCCTTGCCCAGGGCGCGGCCGCGGGCGCGATCGACGATCCACTTGAGGATGCGCATGTTCTCCCCAAAGCCGGGCCAGATGAATTTGCCCTCCTGGTCCTTGCGGAACCAGTTCACATGAAAGATGCGCGGCGTCTCGTTGAGCTGGCGCTGCATCATGATCCAGTGGCGGAAATAGTCGCCCATGTGATAGCCGCAGAACGGCAGCATGGCCATCGGATCGCGGCGCACCTTGCCGACGGCGCCGGCCGCGGCGGCGGTGGTCTCGGAACCCATGGTGGCGCCGACATAGACGCCGCTCGACCAGTTGAAGGCCTGGAACACGAGGGGAATGGTGCTCTGCCGGCGTCCGCCGAAAATGATGGCGCTGATCGGCACGCCCTCGGGTTTCTCCCAGTCCGAATCGACGCTCGGGCACTGCTTCGTCGGGGCGGTGAAACGCGCGTTGGGATGCGCGGCCTTGCGGCCGCAATCGGGCGTCCAGTCCTGGCCCTGCCAGTCGATGGCCCGGGCGGGCGGCGCGTCGGTCATGCCTTCCCACCACGGACTGCCGTCGGGCGTGAGGGCAACATTGGTGAAGATGCTGTTCTTCGCCAGCGTGGCCATGGCGTTGGGGTTGGTCCGGGCGCCGGTGCCGGGGGCCACGCCGAAGAAGCCTGACTCGGGGTTGATAGCGTGCAGGCGTCCGTCGGCGCCGGGCTTGATCCACGCGATGTCATCGCCCACTGTCCACACCTTCCAGCCCTTGAAGGCCTTCGGCGGGATGAGCATGGCGAAATTGGTCTTGCCGCAGGCGCTCGGGAACGCGGCGGCGACGTACGTTTTCTCGCCCTGCGGATTCTCGACGCCGAGGATGAGCATGTGCTCGGCCATCCAGCCCTCGTCGCGGGCAATGTTGGAGGCAATGCGGAGCGCGAAGCATTTCTTGCCCAGCAGGGCATTGCCGCCGTAGCCCGAGCCGTAGGACCAGATTTCGCGCGTCTCGGGAAAATGGACGATGTATTTCTGGTCCTTGTTGCAGGGCCACGGCACGTCCGGCTGGCCCTTTTTCAGCGGCGCGCCCACGGAATGCATGCAGGGCACCACCCGGCGGTCGCCCTGGTCGATGAGTTCGAAGACCGGCTGGCCAATGCGCGCCATGATGCGCATGTTGACGACCACATAGGCCGAATCGGTGAGCTCGACGCCGATGCGCGACATGGGCGAGTCCAGCGGACCCATGCTGAAGGCCAGCACGTACATCGTGCGCCCTCTCATGCAGCCGCTGAAGAGGCCGCGCAGGGTTTTCTTCATCTCGAACGGATCCACCCAGTTGTTGGTGGGGCCGGCATTGTCCTTGGACAGGCTGCAGATGAACGTCCGGTCCTCGACGCGCGCGACATCGCTCGGATCGGAGCGCGCGAGAAAGCAGCCGGGCCATTTTCTCTCGTCCAGGCGTACGAAGGTGCCGGCCGCGACCAGTTGCCCGCACAACGCGTCGTACTCCTCCTGCGAACCATCGATCCAGTGAACGCAGTCGGGTTTGCAGAGCGCCACCATATTCCTCACCCACTTGATGAGATGGGGGTTCGTGCTGAGCGGCTTTTCCAGGTTCCTCATGTTCACGGCGGCGGGGACGTTAGAAAGGGGTATCCAGGTGGCAAACCGGAAAGCCTGCAACTCATATGGAGAAGTGCGACTTCTTCGTCCATTAGCCGGAATGCAGGGCGAAACCCCTCTCGACGTCGCCCTGATCCCTCTGTCACCTTCTCCGGACCAATCACCGTCATGAACAGACTCTGCACCTTTGGCGGCGCGGCCATCGGCGGTTATCTGGGCTGGTTCCTGGGCGCGCGGTTTGGGTTGGGCACGGCCTTCGTGCTCGGCGGACTGGCTGCGCTGGCCGGGGTCTACGCCGGTTGGAAGCTCGCCCAGCGGCTGCGCTGAGCGGACTCATGCAGTAGCACCATGATGCCCCATACAAACACCTGACCATTCGGTAAAAAATGTAGGAGCCTGCTCGCCCGTTCGACAGGCTCAGGGCCCCGAGCTTGTCGAGGGGCAGGCGATATTCGCTCTGCCATCCTCCTTCGCCGAGGCTACGGAGGACGGATCGCGAGCACCTGTCCACCGTAGCTTCATGCGAAGGCGGAAGCTCGCTCCTACAACTGCATGACTCAGGCTGAACCCACCACCACTCTGCCTGCCGGGCGGATGATGATTTCCCTCCCGGCGCCGGCAGTCCCCGGTACTGGTATATTCTCCCGTCATCGCGAGCCCGTTCTGCTGGCCAGCAGAGCTCCTCGCAATGACAAACGGTACCAATACCCCGTCCCGCGCGAGGTTGACCCGTCGCGCCGCCGGGCCCATGCTGGCATCCGATCCGCCGCCCCATGGCCAACACCACCATCTCCACCGATCCCGTGAAGCAGTTCTCCGTTTTCACCGAGAACCGCGTCGGCCGCCTTTTCGACCTCACGTCGCTCCTCGCGATGCACAACGTGCACATCATGGCGGTCAACGTGCTCGACGTCACCGAGAACGCGGTCGTGCGCCTGATCGTCGACGATCCCGACCGGACCCGCGAGCTCCTGGTGAACAACGATTATTCCTACGGCGAAACCGACATTCTCACGGTGGAGATTTCCGGCGAATCCAGCTTGAAGCAGGTGCTCGCGGCGCTGCTGGAGGCGGAGATCAACATCCATTACGTCTACGCCTTCACCAAGCGCCCCGAGGGCAGATCGGCGTTCGCGCTGCACGTGGAGGATGCGGAGATCGGGGCGCAGGCGCTGGGCCACCGCGGCTTCAAGGTGCTCACCCAGCGGGACATTTCGCGCTGAGCCGGACCCATGCGATTGTAGGAGCGAGCTTCCGCCTTCGCATGCAGCTACGGCGGATAGGTGTTCGCGACCCGTCCTCGGTAGCCTCGGCGAAGGAGAATGCAGAGGGGAGTCGCCTGCAGCCCCGCCGTGTCGGCGCGGGCAGGAGCCCCTGGCTCTTACTGAGCCCGTGATGAAGAGATCAACTCACCGCGTAGCGCGG
>JBGOXZ010000120.1:0-7563 GCA_041479395.1 Opitutaceae bacterium | reverse complement strand
TGACCGTCACCAGTCGCAACATCCAGCGGAAACTGGCCAGTGCGCTCGGACCGGACCTGCCGGTCGCCCTCGCCATGCGCTACGGCCGCCCCTCCGTCGCCTCCGTGATCGGGCAACTCGCCGCGAGCCAGGTCGAGGAACTGCTGCTCATCCCGCAATATCCCCATTATGCGATGTCGAGCTGGGAGACGGTGGTGGTGAAGGTTCGCGAGGAAGCCGGCCGGCTGGCGCCGCGGCTGCGCATCGAGACCGTGCCACCGTTTTATGCGGATGCCGATTACATCGAGGCGCTCTTCGCCAGCGTCCGTCCCTACCTCGCGAAACCTTACGATCATCTGCTTTTCAGCTACCACGGTCTGCCGGTGCGCCACCTGCGCAAGGCTGACTCGTCCAAGGCTCACTGCACCATCGTGCCCGACTGCTGCAACACCTGCAGCCCCGTTCAGGCCACCTGCTACAAGGCGCAGGTCACCCGCACCACGCAGGCGCTCGTTCGCCGCGCCCGCCTCGATCCCGCCCGCTATTCCATCTCCTTCCAATCACGTCTTGTCGGCGAACCCTGGCTGCAACCATACACCGATTTCGAACTCCTGCGCCTCGCGGCCGAAGGCAAAAAGCGATTGCTGGTCATCACCCCGGCCTTCGTCGCCGACTGCCTCGAAACCCTGGAGGAGATCCGCCTCACCGGACACGACGCCTTCCTGCAAGCCGGCGGCGAATCATTTGAGCATATTCCCTGTTTGAACGACCACCCCGCCTACATTGATTTTCTCGCCGGTCGGGTGCGCCGGTGGCTGGGTCGGGACACGCCGGATCCCGCGCACAATGGAGTGGAGCACAAGGCATAAGCTGGTGCGCGGTCGGGGCGGGATGGCCGCGGCCGGAACGATTTCGGCGGGATTTCGCGGCACCGCCGGCAATGTCATTGTCAAAAATTCCTCAAATATTGCTCCTGCAAGGCCCTAACAACGCCCTATAGTAATTTTTCTCTTAACAATGCGGCCGGATTAGTCACGGTTCTGCCTCCCCGGCGCGGTCGTGACTTTTCCATCGTCGCGCCTCACCTTGGGCTGTCGTGGGCGATCAGTCGAAAATTCAAACGAATGCTGCCACCGGAACGAACGCCCGTGGCGGGAGCGGGGCGTTGCTCGTGCTGGATGGCGGCGGGAAGATCCTCATGGCGGACGCCGCGGCGCGCGCGCTGTGGCGGGCGGGAGAGTCCGAGCTGATCGGCGAACATTTCACCTCCCTGTTTGCCTTCGAGGTCACCTCACAGGATTCCCGCTGGCTCGAGGCGCAGTGGGACGTGCTGCTGGCCGCGGCGGGCACTGCCCCGCTGCGGCTCACCGCCCAGCCCAGGGATGGGGCGCGCCTCGGCGTGTCCGTGCACCTCGAGAAGACCCCGTCCGCCTCGGGCGCGGGCTGCCTGGCGTTTGTCCAGGCCGACGCCGCGCCGGGGGTCACCGGCCCGGATCTTCTGTCGGTTCTCGCCGACCGCAGCCCCGTGGGGGCCTTTGACCTCAATTTCAAGGCCGGCACCTACTATTATTCCCCCGCGTGGAAGAAGCAGCTCGGTTACGCCGAGCATGAACTCGACGCCACGTTCGAGACGTGGCGCAACCTCCTGCATCCCGAGGACTCCACCGCCGCGCCCGACCGCGTCACCACGAAATTCTTCAGCGGTGCGCGCAGCTTCTCGGCCGAATACCGCCTCCGCCACAAGCGCGGCCACTACGTGTGGATTCAAGGCGTCGGTCTGCAGGTTTTCGGCCCCGAGGGCGAGCTGGAGCGCGTCGCCGGCGTCAACCTCGACATCACCGAGCGCAAGGAGTTTGAGGAGGCCTCGGTGGAAAGTGAGGAGCGCCTCCAGGAGCTCACGGAGCATGGCCACCTCGGCGCCTTTGACCTGAACTTTGCCGGCGACCGCCACTGGTTCTCCCCCGCGTGGAAGCGCCTGCTCGGCTATACGGAGACGGATTTGATCGACGGTCCCGCCGCCCTCGCGAGCGTGCTGCATCCCGACGAGGCCCCGGCCGGGCTGAAGGAATTCTTCCTTTCCCGGCATCCCGGCGAATCCGCCTACCTCGATCTCTGCCGCTTGCGCCACAAGGACGGACATTACCTCTGGGCGATTGGCGGCGTGTTCCGCCAGGTGTCGCGCAAACGCGAACTGCTCCGCGTGCGCGGATTTCACTGCGCGCTCCCGGCGGAGCTGCCGGTGGCGGGTGAACAGGTCGTTCCCTCCGCCCTGCTCGCCGGTGCGTTGGCCGAGCTGCAGGAGGGTCTGGTGCTCACCGATGCCGCCGGCCGCGTCCTCTTCGCCAATGAAAAGGCTGCCCGCCTGCTCGGCGAGACCCTTGCGACCCTCCGCGGCCGGCCGCTGCTCGAACTCTTTCCGCTGGCGCACCCCGCGACCGGCCAGCCGGTCGGATTTCCGGTGGATCGGCTGCTCGAACTCGGCGAATCCATCGCCCTCAATAACGACCACGTCCTCGCGCGCGGCGAGGGCGCCGAGCCGCAGCCTATCGCGTTCAGCGCGCGCCCCGTGCCGGACTCCGCCGGCCGGATTGTCGGCGCGGTTGTGGTTTTCCGCGACCCCCGGGAAATGACCCTCACGCCCGAGGAGCTGGTCAAAGCCGACCGCTTTGAGTCGCTCGGCGTGCTCGCGAGCGGCATCGCGCACGATTTCAACAATCTGCTCACCACCATCCTCGGCGGCGTCTCGCTCGCCAAGGACAATCACAACTACTCCGCCCTCGAGGACAGCGAGAATGCGTGCCTCGCCGCCAAGAGCCTCACCAAGCAGCTCCTCACCTTCGCCCGGGGCGGCCCCGCCGTGCGGACGGTGCTCGCGCCCCTGACCGTGCTCAAGGAGGCGGCGCGGCTCGCCGCCGCCGGCGCCAACACCGAGGTGGTGGTCGAGGTGGCCGCCGGCACCGGCAACATCCACGCCGACCGGGGGCAGATCCTGCAGGTCTTCCAGAATCTCATTGTCAACGCCATCCAGGCCATGCCGGAGGGCCGCCCGGGCCACGTGTGGCTGCGCGCCGGCGGCGTGGCGCTCACCGAGGGCCAGATCGCGCCGCTCCCCGCCGGCAACTATGTACAGTTCGAGGTGCAGGACGATGGCAGCGGCATCCCGTCGGAAAACCTCCAGAAGATCTTCGACGCCTTTTTCACCACCAAGAAGCATGGCACCGGCCTCGGCCTCGCCACCGTGCTCGACCTCGTGCGCCGGCACGGCGGCCAGATTGGCGTCGACTCGACCGTCGGCGCCGGCACGATGTTCACGCTTTTCCTGCCCCTGGCCGGCCAGGCCGCCGAGGTCGAGGCCCGCCGCGCGCCCACCCTCCGCTTCGGCACCGGCCGCGTCCTGTTCATGGACGACGACGAGAAGATCTGCGCGCTCACCGCCGGCATGCTCGACGGCCTCGAATACAAATACGACCTCGCGAAAAACGGCGAGGAGGCCATCGCGCTCTACAAACGCTACCTTAACATTGGCCGGCCCTATGACGCCGTGATCATGGACCTCACCATCATTGGCGGCATGGGCGGGGAGGTGACCTTCAAGCAGCTGCGCGATTTGGATCCCGACGTGCGTGCGATCATCACCAGCGGCTATGACAGCGCCGAGATGGCGAAGCAGTACCTCGACATGGGCTTCAGCGGCTACCTCACCAAGCCCTACCGGGTCGGCGACCTCGGCCGCATCCTCAAGACGGTGTTAGGTTGAACCGGGCGGACAGTCCGGGCCATGTTCTCGTCGAGACTGAACCTCCTGTCCGCCGGGCTTTCAGCGCCATGAGCGCGATCTGCGCCTGGTGCCAAAGACCACCCCCCCCGGTGCAGGCATCCCATGACGGACCGGCCTCCCATGGCATGTGCCCTGTTTGTGCGCGTCGCTCACAGGGTGAGCGACCGGTCGCCCTGGCCGATCTGCTCAATGAATTCACCGTCCCGGTCCTGGCCATCGACGACGACGTCGTCGTTCTCGCCGCCAACGATGCCGCCCGGAACCGCGCCAGATCACAGCGTTCCGGGTCAACCGAGCGCCAGCAGGATCAACATGCCGGCGACGGTCGTGAGAATCGTGACCGGAATGCCAAATCTGGCATAATCCCAGAAACCGACCTCGATGTGACCGCGCGCCGATTCGACGACGATGATGTTGGCCACGGAACCGAGGATGGTGAGATTCCCCGCGAACGTCGTGGCTAGCGCCAGCACCTTCCACATCATCTCCGGATCGGCGAAGCCGTGAATCCATTTGCCGGCGACCAGCACGAAGGGAACGTTCGAGAAAACGTTCGAGCCGAGGACGGAGAACCACGCGAGGTTCCACGCCTGGGATCCTGCAGTGCCGCCGAAAAGGCCGTGCAGCCGGGCGTAGAACTGATCGGGCAGGCCGGTGCTGTCCAGTCCTTCCACCACGACGAAAAGACCGGCGAAGAAGAGCAACAGATGCCAGTCCACGAGCTTGAGCACCTGGTGCGTGTCCCGGCGGGCGAGCACCATGATCAGGGCGGCCCCGCTCAGCGCGGTCCAGGAGAGGTTCAGCCCGGCGAGAAAACCCGCAAACACCAACGCCAGCACGACGAACGTCAACCGCAGCAGGTGCCGGTCGATGGCGCGCGGCGCGGCCGCCCCCGGATCGAGGACGACCTGTTCCAGGACTCGGCGAAAACCGGCGCGGAGGACCGCATATTGGATGGCGAGCCCGGCCGCCGCGACGGGTACGAGCGAAGCCGAGAAAGGGAGGAAATGGATCCGCGACAGGTGGCCAATGATCATGTTCTGCGGGTTGCCCACGAGCGTGGCCACGCTGCCGAGGTTGGCGCTCATGGCCAGGGCGAGCAGATAGGGCAGCAGCGGCAGACGGCCGCGCACGACCACCGCCACGACCAGCGGCGTCAGCATGAAACAGATCGTGTCGTTGACCAGAAGCGCGGAGAGAATGCCGGAGGTCAGGATCAAGTACAGCAGTAGGCGCTGCGGCGTCTTCGCGGTTTTGAGCACCCAATCCGCGGTCCACTCGAAGAAGCCGGCCAGGTAGAGGTAGGCGGAGATCAGGCTCATGCCGAGGAGCAGCACGAGCGTGTCGTAGTCGACCGCGCGGTAGGCCTGCTCCGGGGTCATCACGCCGCAGGCGACCATCAGCACCGTGCCGAGCAGCGCCGCGGCGGGTCGGTTCAGCGGCAGCATCTTTAGTCGCCGCCCGCTGATCAGCAGGTAGGTGCAGACGAATATTGCAATCGCCACGACTTCTCTCCGGGTCATCAAATGCCTTTCGCCAAGCTCCGGTTTTCGCGCGCGCCCGGCCTACGCTTCGCCGCGCCACGTGAACGCGTGACACACGGCCACGCCCGCGGCATCGGCCTCGTCCGGTGCGAGCGGTGCGCCGTGTCCGAGCAGCCCCATGATGGTGCGCTGCATCTGCTGCTTGCTCGCGCGGCCCACCCCCACCACCGCCTGCTTCACCCGCAGGGGTGGATATTCAAATACCGGCCGGCCGCGCAGGGCCGCCGCGGCCATGACCGCGCCGCGGGCCGCGCCCAGAATCTGCGCCGTCCGGATGTTCTGAACATAGATCGTCTGCTCGAGCGCCACGTGGCGCACGTCGAAATCGTCGAGAAACGCCATCACCGCGCGGTGGATCTCCGCCAGCGCCGCCGCCATGGGACGCCGCGCCGGCACGCGCACGGTGCGGGCGCGGAGCAACACCGCGAGACGTCCGGGGGCAAACTCGATCAGCGCCAGGCCGGTGCCGCGCAGGCTCGGGTCGACACCGAGCACCCGGCCCGTGAAGGCGGGCCGGCGCAGGTCGGGCGCCTCCGGCCAGGCTTTGGCCTCAAGCTTTCCGGCCAGCTTCGCCTTCCACATCTGCCTGACCGACATGCGCGCCATAAGTGAATCCACGGAATACACGGAACGCAGGGAAAAGAAATGATTATCCTCCGCTCCGTTCTTTGCCAGGGAGGGTGCGGAAGTTACACCACGTTCTGAGCGCGAAGCTTTCATGGCCACAAGAGGCGCAGAAGCCGCATAAGGGTCCGGTCAAAAGGCGGCGCGCAGGATGGATTGCACACGATCCTGTGCCTCGTGTGCCTTATGTGGCCATTCATCACGGCCGCTGCTGGGTTGCGGCTCCGCCGCACCAGGTAATCCGTAGTCAGAAAAACAGCAGCTTCAGACCGGCGGCGAACGTCAGCCCGAGCGCGATGAGTTCAAACCATTGCTGGTTGATCCGCTGCACGAGCCACCGTCCCGCCAGCGCCCCCGCCACCACCGCCGGCGCGAGCAGCAGGTTGGTCAGAAAGCTCGCCGGCGTGATCATGCCGAGCCCGGCCATGAACGGCACCTTGAAGAGGTTGAGGCAGAGAAAGAACACCGCACCGGTGCCAAGGAACTCCATCTTCGGCAGCCGCATCGCCAGCAGGTAGAGGATCATGACCGGTCCGGCGGCGTTGGCCACCTGCGTCGTGAAACCCGCCAGCACCCCGGCCGCCACGGCAAACCACGGCGGCGCGTGTCCCGCCCATTCATCGGGTGTCGCGCGGGCCCGCCTGTCCTCCGACCTGTCCGCCATAGCTCGAAGAGCGACGGCGGAAGCCTTGGCGGAGGAGGAGAGTTTCCGCCACACGTGCAGCACAAACATCGCCACGATGATGCCGCCGACGAGCCGGCGCACCGCCGCGTCGTCGAGCCGCCCGAGCGCGAGCGTGCCGAGGATGACGCCGAGGGCGGTCCACGGAAAAAGCCGCCAGAGGTGCCGCCAGACCGTGTGCTGCCGGTAACTCGCCACCGCAAAGATGTCGCCGAAGATCAGCAGCGGCAGCACGAAGCCCGTGGCCTGCCGGGCGGGAATCACGTTCGCAAAAATCGCCACGAACAGAATGCCGAACCCGGCGATGCCGGTCTTCGACACGCCGACCAGAAACGCGCCCAGGACGACGAGAGCCCACTGCCAGGGTTCGAGATGCATTCAACAAGAGCCGCTAGACCACCGCTTCACACCGATCGTCGCTGGTTTTCATGCCGATGAACTGAATTGAGCCACGAAAGAACGCAAGGAGCACAGAGATCAAGGAAGCTTTTTTGTACTACTGTAGGTCAAAATCCTCGCGAGCGGCGACGAAGTCCGGATCGGAGTTCTTGGACCTCACGCAACGGACGCAAAGCCCGCAAAGGTCTGGAAGGATTGATTCCCAATCTTGTCGTGGCGTCCTTGGCGGACTTTGCGTGAGGAAATTCATCTCCGGATTTGGCTGCGGCTTCGCTGCGTTGTGATCTATGTGATCCTTGGTGGCTACTTCTCGAAGGCGTCGCGCGGCCTGAGACTAGCACCGGGCTTCCTCGAAATTTCCTCGCCCCGCCAGGAGGTCGGGATAAAACAGTCAGCGTGAAGCGCGCCTTGAGCCGGAAGCCCACCCGCGCCTCCGCATCCCGGAGCGGCCGCTCCTTCGCCGGCCGGAAGTTGGAGGCCCGTCCCGAGGCCCAAACTTCTACCTATCATCCCACCCTAATTGGCAAACCCACACTTTGGTCTGCCTAAACAACGTT
>JBGOXZ010000119.1:0-7584 GCA_041479395.1 Opitutaceae bacterium | reverse complement strand
GCGCCCGCGCCCCTGCCTGCCATGCCTCCCGGTGATGCGACGGAGCCTCTCTTGAGTGTGCGGCATCTGAGCAAGCAATTCCTCGTCCGCAGCGGGGGGTTTCTGAAACGGACCGTCGGCACCATGCGCGCAGTGAATGACCTGAGCTTTGATCTGCGCTCCGGCGAAACGCTCGGCCTGGTGGGCGAGTCCGGGTCGGGCAAGACCACGGCCGCCCGCTGCATTCTCCGCGCGCTCACGCCCACCGCGGGCGAAGTTTGGTTCCGCACCAACGGCCGGTTGGTGGATCTGGCCAGACTATCCGGTCGCGCCCTCAAGCCGCTGCGGCCGGCGATGCAAATGATTTTTCAGGATCCTTACTCGTCACTCAACCCGCGCATGACCGTCGGCCAGATCGTCGGCGAACCGCTCACCATTCACAAGCTGGCCCGCGGCTCCGACCTCGACGACCGCGTGGCGGACATGCTCCGGAGAATCGGCCTCAAGCCCGAGCACCGCACGCGCTATCCGCAGGCGTTCTCCGGCGGACAACGCCAGCGCATCGGCATCGCCCGGGCCCTCATCATGCGTCCCTCCCTCGTCGTGGCGGATGAGGCTGTGTCGGCGCTTGACGTGTCCGTGCAGGCGCAGGTGCTCAATCTGTTGAAGGATCTGCAGGAGGAGTTCCGACTTACCTGCATCTTTATCGCGCATAATCTCGATGTCGTCCGTCATGTCTGCGACCGGGTGGCCGTGATGTATGCCGGGCGCATCGTCGAACTTGGGGAGACGGCGGCGCTGTTTGAGGATCCCCGGCATCCCTACACCCAGGCGTTACACTCGGCCGTGCCGAGACCCGATCCCGACCAGCGCATGGATTTTGCGCTTGCCGGCGAGGTGGCCGATCCGGGCAACCTGCCGCCGGGTTGCGCTTTCCATCCGCGCTGTCCGCAATGCTTCGCGCCGTGCCAAGAACACCGCCCTGAACTGAAATCCGCAACCGGTGAAAACGCCGGCCCGAAGGGCGATCACCGGGTAGCCTGCCATCTCAATGACGGGGCCGGCGCCAAGGAGACCCCCTAAGGAAGAATCATGGGGATCGGCGCATGCGCCGATCCCGCCAACACCGCCAGTCAACCTTTGTCACCATGCTCATTCACACCGTCTTCTTCTGGTTGAAACCTGAACTCACCGAGGCGCAGCGTGCCGAGTTTCGCCGCGGGGTCGAATCGCTCGCGGCCATCCAGCACGTTCACCAAGTCTACGTGGGTGTACCAGCCGCCGTTCCGGATCGGCCGGTGGTCGACAAAACCTTCGCCGTCGGGCTCACGGTGGTGTGCCGGGACGTGGCGGCCCACGATGCCTATCAGGCCGACCCGATCCACCTGGCGTTCATCGCGAAACTCAAGAGCTGCTGGATGCGGGTGCAAATCTACGACACGGAGTAAGCAGCGCTTGGCAGAACCCGGCCGGAACTGGGGCGCGCCGGACAGGGACGAAGGAGGCTTGCCCGGCGGAGAAATTGATCAATCTTCCTCCCGTGCGCTGGAACCAACCGGTTCGCTCCTTGCTGGCCTCCGGTGAGGGATTGCTCGATCGCCTGCTGTGCGTCGTGGGGGCCGTGCTGTTCTCGCAACTGCCGGAGTTCATCCAGCAGTATCTGCAACGGCTGGGCGGGCATCTCGATGAGGCGCGCCGGCAACTGGAACAGTTCCGGGCGGTGGCGGCGCAGTCGGACCTCACGCTCGACCAGTTGATCGCGCGGAATCTGGGCAGCGGTGAACCGACGGTGGCGGGGCTCGGGCGGGTGATCCAGGAAACGATGGCACGGGTGGACGCACTGGCCGCGGCGGACGCGGCCATCCGGCAGGCGTCGATGTTAAGCCGGCCGTTCGTTTTCCTCCGGCACCTCGATTTTTCCATCGTCCACGCAACATGGACGATCTTCAAACCGGCGGTGCCAACGACGGTTGAGGGGCTCTTTTACTCCGCCTGCGGGGTGCTTCTGGCGCTCGCGTTCTACCACGGGGGAGTGAAGCTCCCCATCCGCTGCGCCTTGCGCCGCCGGGCGGAGCGGCGCGCCGGTGCGGCTGGACTTGCGACTGCCGCCACGCGTCCGGAATTGCCGGGCCACGATCCTTCCGGCCACGGACCAGCCGCGTGAATCAATCGCCGGGGACATGAAAAGGGCGCGGCTCTCGGCCGCGCCCGGAAGAATCATGGCTTGGGAGTCGGCTCAGCCGTGCAGGTAGTGGTTCAGCAGGTTTTCGAGGTATTCCTGCCGTCCGCTGCGCGGGACGGGTTCGCCCAGCTTGTGCGCGATCTTCTCCAACTGCTCGAATCCGACCCGGCCTGATTCGATGTCGCGGCCGAAGCCCACGTGGTAGCTGTTGTACCGGGCGGCGATGAATTCGGTGAACTTGCCCTCGGCAAGGATGCGGCGGGCCAGCTTGAAGGCCAGCGCGTAGGTGTCGAACCCGCCGATGTGCGCGTAGAAGAGGTCTTCGAGGTCGATCGAGGTGCGGCGCAACTTGGCGTCGAAGTTGAAGCCGCCTGAGCCGAGGCCGCCCGCGCGCAGGATCGAGACCATGGCGAGGGTGAGCTCCTTGACGTCGGTGTTGAACTGGTCGGTGTCCCAGCCGAGCAGCAGGTCGCCCGTGTTGGCGTCGATGGAGCCGAGCATACCATGCGCCGCCGCAGTCTCGATTTCGTGCTGGAAGGTGTGCCCGGCGAGAGTGGCGTGGTTGGTCTCGATGTTGAATTTGAAGTGCGCGTCGAGACCGTGGGTCTTCAGGAAGGCGATGCCGGCCGCGACGTCGAAGTCGTATTGATGCTTCATCGGCTCCTTGGGCTTGGGCTCAATCAGGAACTGGCCCGTGAAGCCGATGGCCTTGGCGTAGTCGACCGCCATGTGCAGGAAGGCGGCCAGGTGTGCCTGTTCGCGCTTGAGGTCGGTGTTGAGAAGCGTCTCGTAGCCTTCGCGGCCTCCCCAGAAGACGTAGTTCTCCCCGCCCAGCTCCTTGGTCACCTCGAGCGCCTTCTTCACCTGGGCGGCGGCATAGGCGAAGACATGGGCGTCGGGGTTGGTGGCGGCGCCGCACATGTAGCGTGGGTTCGAGAAGAGGTTGGCCGTGCCCCACAGGAGTTTCACTCCGGTGGCCTTTTGCAGCTGCTTCGCGTGGGCGACGAGTTTGTCGAGGTTGCGGTTGGATTCAGCGAGCGAACGCCCTTCGGGCGCAATGTCGCGATCGTGGAAGCACCAGAAGGGCGCCTGAATCTTCACGAAAAACTCAAAGGCGGCGTCCATCCGCGTCCGGGCGACGGCGAGGGGATCCTGGCCGTCTTCCCAGGGCCGGACGATGGTGCCCCCGCCAAACTGATCGGCGCCCACACCGCGAAAGGCGTGCCAGTACGCAATGGAAAAGCGGAGGTGGTCCTTCAGCGACCGGCCGTCAATGATCTCGGCGGGGTTGTAGTGCTTGAACGAGAGGGGATTCTCCGATTTCGGGCCTTCGTAGGCAATGGGCGCGATCTGGGGGAAGTGAGCCTTGGACTTTTTCATGGAGGTGGGGGCGGGCATCAGCCTCGCAAAACGAGCGGGCGCTTAGAAACCGGATTTTGCTCTCACAGTAGACAGTGCACCCCGGATCGTCCTGAGCGGCAGGCAGTGACCGGCAGAATTCCTCCGCGGACTCCCGGCGCAGGGCAGCATGCAGGCATGGGGATGAAGGAGGCGTGGCCGCGCCCGGCGCCGCTATTTGGAGAGCTGGGCCTTCAGGAATTCGACACTGCCGCGAACGGAGTCGTCCTGCTCCATCATGTTCTCGACGGTCTTGCAGGCATGGATGACGGTCCCGTGATCGCGTCCCCCAAAGGCGTCGCCGATCTCCTGCAGCGAGTGCTTGGTGAGCTGCCGCGCCAGGTACATCGCAATCTGCCGGGGCATGGCGATGTTGGCGGGACGGCGTTTGCTCGACATGTCGCTGTGCCGGATCTGGTAGTGATCGGCCACACGCTTCTGGATGGTCTCGAGGGTGAGCTGGTTCTGCGCCTGCTCCATGAGCACGTCCTGCAAGAGCATCTCCACCGTCGGCAGGTCGAGGGTCTTGTTGGTGAGGGCGGAATAGCTGGCAACCTTGATGAGGGCGCCTTCGAGGCGGCGGATGTTCTTGGAGATGTGCTGGGCGATGAAATTGATGACGGCCGGCGGCACGTCGAACTTCAGGCAGGCGGCCTTGGTGCGGAGAATGGCGACGCGCGTCTCGAGGTCGGGCGACTGGATGTCGGCCACGTAACCCCATTGGAAGCGAGAGACCAGGCGCGCTTCGAGCTTGGCGATCTCGCTGGCCGGACGATCACTGGAGAGCACCACCTGTTTTCCCGATTCGAAGACATCGTTGAAGGTGTGGAAGAATTCCTCCTGGATCCGCTCCTTGTTGCTGAGAAACTGCACGTCGTCGAGCAGGAGCACGTCGACGTTGCGGTAGCGCTGGCGGAAGCGGGTGAGGCTGTTTTCCTGCAGGGCCTGGATGAACTCGTTGGTGAACTTCTCGGTCGAGAGGTACGCGACCTTGGCATCGGGATTGTTGCGCAAGATGCTGTGCCCCACCGCATGCATCAAGTGCGTCTTGCCGAGGCCGGTGGCGCCGTAGATGAACAGCGGATTGAAGGCCTGGGCGGGCGCCTGCGCCACCGCCAGGGCGGCCGCATGGGCCAGCTGGTTGTTGGCGCCGACCACGAAGTTCTCGAACGTGTTGCGCGGATTGAGCGTCCCGGCGTTGGGGCTTCTTTCATCGTAACGCCCGGAGCGGCGCGCGGCCGCCCGCATCCGATTGTGGTGCACCGCGGCGGCCAGGAGGTCGGGGGTGCCGTTGCCGGCAACCGGAGAGCCGGCCGCGGGTCTGGCGGCCGGTCCGGGATGATACACCTTCAGGGCTACGTTGATCAGGCGGCCGGCGGTGAGACGCAGGCGTTGGGTGATGAGGTCGAGGTAGTTATCGTGAATCCAGATCGCCGCAAAATCATTGGGCACGCCCAGGGTAATCGAGTCCTCGGCCGTTTCGAGGCAGACGATGGGCTCAAACCACATCTGGAAGACATCCTCAGGGAAGAGTCCCTTGAAGTCGCACTTGACGGTTTCCCAGAGGCTGGACGGGAGAGTCAATGAAGGCATGGAGCGGGCAAAAGAAAGAGATTATTCACACGGCCTCGGGGGACGCTCTTCGCACGCGGCTCGCAGCGTCGAATTCCCTCGCTCGCTCGTAGGGGAAAGGCATGTTCGGCCCCAAGGTGGCAGGAAGCTGGTTGATCGGCCTGGTAAGACGTTCGGGGCCAGAGGGTAGGGTGAAACTCCCGGGAAGCTGGCAGAGGAATGCGGACTGCGGACGTGGGAAAGAACAAACAAGGCAGCGGGAACTAGAACGGATTCGCGCAGTAACGTGAATCACAAAATGCATTTCAAGAGCAACTTTCCCACAAGTTATTCACACCAGGTTTCCCTGTGCGGATTGTTTTATGGAATGATCTTGGACGGGGCAGCCGGGGCGGCGGTGCGAACGTAACAAGACATCCACTACGCTGCCGGGGCGCCGCGGGGAGGGTTACGGTCAGGTCACGGCGCGGTGACGGTAGTGACGATGCCGTGACGCCGCACACCGGCGGCAAAATGCCTCGGCGCTCTTCCCGGGGGACGGTCATGGTGCGGCGGCCATCGCGGGCACCAGCCACTTGCCGTGCTCCTTGATGAGGGCGATCAGGTGGTCGTCGGCCTCGTTCTGCGGAATATTGTACCGCACGCAGTTCTTCCCGACGTAGAGGTTGATCTTGCCGGGCGCGCCGCCGACGTAGCCGAAATCGGCGTCGGCCATTTCGCCGGGGCCATTCACGATGCAGCCCATGATGGCGATCTTCACTCCCTTGAGATGTCCGGTCTTGGCGCGGATGCGCTGGGTGGTGGTCTGCAGGTCAAAGAGCGTGCGGCCACAGCTCGGA
The DNA here is from genome assembly GCA_041479395.1 of Opitutaceae bacterium. Taxonomy (GTDB): domain Bacteria; phylum Verrucomicrobiota; class Verrucomicrobiia; order Opitutales; family Opitutaceae; genus Fen-1467. Next base: position 1,614 of record JBGOXZ010000119.1, on the reverse strand, counting down.
CAGGCGACAAACTCGGTTTTGGAGATGCGCGCGCCGGCGCCTTGCAGAACGTTATAGGTGAGCTTGGCGGCGCGGACCAGGCCAGCCTCGGTCTCGATGCTCACCAAATCACCCAGGCCGTCGCAAAGGAGTCCGCCGGTGAGCAGGCTCGCCTCAATCAGCCGGCCGAGAAAACTGGCATCATGACGCACGGCCGTGGCCGCGGTATTCCGGACCCAGATCGGTGCCCGCAATCCGAGCCGGTGCAGGAATTCGGCCAGCGCACGATACGCTCCGAGGGCGTGGGAGATTCCGGCGGCGGGCAGGGGGGAGCCGGAGGCGGTGAAGATCAGGCGGTCGTCGCCGAGCAATCGGAGCGTGCCGGCCAGCGCGTCATAGTCGGCGATCGACGCGTCGACCGCGAGGAAGTGACGGTGCCGGCGCACGACCTCGGCCAGGGCGGCCAACTCGCTCGTCGCGGACGCCCGAAAACGCCGGCACAAAACCAGACGGCCGCGACTGGCGGCAACGAAATCGGCCACGTCCGCGGGGCCGAGCGCTTCCGCCAGCTCGAGCACGAGGAAATCGACCGGGAGGTTCACCGTCGCGAGGAGCCGGCGAAGTTCGCTCAGCGTTCCGGCGTCGCCCACCGGCAGCATCAGCCCTTCCACCGGCGTGTCCGCGAGCGAGGGCAGGGCCAGTTGCGGCGCAACTTCGGCCAGGTCGCCCGGTCCCGCGATCCGCACGATGACGCGCGGCGGCTGCTCCGGGCCGATCACGCAACGATCGGAAAAAGAGAGCGTGGCCGTCTCGCGCCGCGTGAAGTGAAAAGGGTCGATGGAGTCGGTGGAGACCGGAGACCGGAGGCCGGAGCCCGGAGAACCGAGGGCCGCGACGGGGGAACCATCCGGTTTCCGGTCTCCACTTTCCGGTTTTGTCCACAGGCTCATCGCCTTCTCGGCGATGGCGCGGGCAACCGGAATCTCGTAGACCGAATCCTCGGTGAGCGAGACGCGAATGGTGTCGCCCAAGCCGTCGAGCAGGAGGGCGCCGATGCCGATCGCGCCCTTGATGCGGCCGTCCTCGCCGTCGCCCGCCTCGGTGACGCCGAGATGCAGCGGATAGGGGCGGTGCGCCGCGTCCATCCGCTCCACCAGCAGGCGGTAGGCCTGGATCATGACCTTGGGGTTGCTGGCCTTCATCGACAGGATGATGTCGTGAAAGCCCTCGGACTCGGCGATGCGCCCAAACTCGAGCGCGCTTTCGACCATGCCGAGGGGCGTGTCGCCATAGCGGTTCATGATGCGGTCGGAGAGGGAGCCGTGATTGGTGCCGATGCGCAGCGCCCGGCCCAGTTTCTGGCAGCGTCGCACCAGCGGGGAGAAGGCCTCGTGGAGGCGCTGCAGTTCGCGCTCGTACTCGGCGTCGGTGTACTCGCGGGCGGCGAATTTCTTCTTGTCCGCGTAGTTGCCGGGATTGACCCGCACCTTCTCGACGTGCTCGACCGCTTCCATCGCCGCCTGGGGCAGGAAATGGATGTCGGCGACGAGCGGCACGTGGCCGAAGCCGGCGGCGGTGAAACGCTCGCGAATGGACCGCAGGCATTTGGCCGCGGGTACGTTGGGGGCGGTGATG
>JBGOXZ010000118.1:0-7599 GCA_041479395.1 Opitutaceae bacterium | reverse complement strand
GGATCGGTGTCGGTCGCGGGTAGGCTCTTGAAAATAGCACGGCGAATGTCGTCGCCGATGCGCGGGTACACCAGGCGCGGAATGTCCCGGGCCCCGTCAAACAACGGGAGCGGCTCGTCTCGCGCCACGACCTGAAAGGTCCAAAACCGGTCCGCCTCCTCCGGGCTGCGCACAGACCCGCCTTCCGTTTCAACCGAGAAATAATACTCCACGGCACCGGCCGGCAGCGTTCCGGCCGGGATTTCCGCAGCGAAGCGATAACCCTGCTGCGCTTGCATCGGCCAGACCCGAAATGCCGCCGCGCCGGCGGCACGCATGTACAGCGTGACGGCGCGCGGTGGGCGCGGGTCAACCACGTCGGCCGCCACTTCCGACGGCTGGTCCACGGCATAGGCGCCGCGCCCCAGCGGCAGCACTTGCGCCGGCAGATCCGGCGCCGGCGGGCAGACAAATTCCCGCAAGCCGATGCGCCCCACGCGCGACGGCAGCCTGCCCGGATCGATGTTCCCCTCGCGTGCCAGCAAGTACACCCCGGGCCTGACCTCGAAGGACCCGTCGTGCGCGGCAGTGGCGTACGCGTTGCCCTCGTTCAATGGCTTCACGGCAAACGTCCCTCCGAGATCAGGCAGCTGCATCCGCATCGGCCACGCGCGCGCCACGAGCCGCGATGAGACCGTCCGGTGATTGATACGCTGGGCGAACGGATCCTGCACGATCACCGCATCCGGGTAGACCTCCAAACGCCAGACACCGGACTCGAGCCTGTCCAGAAAGTACGCGCCATTGCCCCCATAGGTGACGACCGGCGAGCGGCCCACTCCGACGATGTGTTGCAGTTTCGCCACTTGGGGTGGGGCGGTCCGCGTGTCGTTCGCATAGAGGAACTTCTCCTCCGTCACCATCTCGCCAAGGTCCTGCTCATAGTTCACCCGAAACGGCCCGAATCGGCAGTTGTCGGGGTAGTCGCCATAGTGCGCGTAGCGCGGTAACGTGCGCATGACCTCGGCCGCGATCACCGCACTCACCGCCTTCTTCGGCGAATAGACCAAGCTGAGGAAATGCGTCTGCCAGCCGAGATTATACGGCGCCGTATCGAGCATGTCGTACGAAAACATCGCCGCGAAAGGCGCGCATCATTGCCGGATACATGTAGCCCGAGTTCATGTCGGGGGAGTCAAACTCGTAGACGATCTTGGGGACGTGCCACAGGTCCGGGCGCAGCATGGGCACGAAATCATCCACCGTCCTCAGATAATCTTCGGTCAGCATGTGGCCGCTGTTCAATCCCGTCGGGTACCAGGCAAAAGACACGCCCGGAACCGTCGACGCCTTGATCGCCGACGTCATCCGGAAATCCTGGCTGACATTGTAGAACAGGATCTTTTTGCAGCCAGTGCTGCGCACCGCATGAGCGAGCGCATCGATGTAGGCGATGCCTCCCGCGAGATCGCTTCCCAGACTCACCGGCTCGTTGATCATTTCCACAAAGAGGATCGCCGACTCATCTTTGAGCGCGACACCCGTATAGGGATTCACGTGGTCCATGATCTGCCGCAGGTAGTTGCACTCCGCGGCAACGGCCTCCGGATTGGTGACGAGTTGGTCGCGCGAATAGAATCTCGAAAAGCCAGGGTTGACATCGGTCGGCTTGCCGTCCGGCCACCACGACGCAAAAGTCGTGATCGGCGTGAACAGGAGGCAGACGCCCCGCTGCTTTGCCTGCGCAATCGCGTAATCCAGCACGTCGAGATGGTCGTTGACGATCAGGTTGCCCGCCTTGTCGCAATTCTCCCAATCGCCCCACAGGCACAGCCGCATCGCGTCCCAGCCCATCCGCGCGAAATGCGCGAGGTCCTTTTCGACAAGGTTTTTCCGGTCGGAGCCGACATAACCGGCGGCCCGATAGTCGCACGCCGACGGCAGGCAGTAGTTCGCCCCGAACAGCGCCACCTCGCGTTGATCGGCCGTCCAACGGATCACGCCGTCCCCGTCGAGGTAGACGAGTTCCGCCGCGCCGCCCGTGAGGGAGGCGGCCAGCACGACGCAAGCGAGGACAAGGGCGTGGAGTTTCATTGATAGAATCACCGCGTGCCGGCGGCCGGGAATGACGCTTGGTAGCGGGGAATGATCTCGACGCCCTGCAACTGCACCACGCTCGCGGCATTGCCAAAATCGGGAATCAACTCGTCCGCCAGGTAGACCTTCCGCGCGGGACCCATCACAGTGTCCTTGCGCAACGGCAAAATCGCGATGCGTAGGTCCCCCTGGAGGATTTTGGGCGCATGGCGGCGCAGGCCAATCTCCCAGGCGGCGCCGTGGAAGAAATCGTCCGCGATCAAGCGGCCGTTGAGCGTGACACGGGCGACGTCGCCGATGTAGCGGATGCGCAGGAGGGGGTCCGTGGAGAGGTCGAGATTGTCCGGCAGTTTGATCCGCCACACGGCGGCCTTGGCGAAGTCGGCATCATCCGGTTGTTCTGCGACCGGATCAGACGCGCGGCCCAGATGAATCTCGCGCGCGGGTCCGGCCGGCTGGATTTCGACTACCGACGCCATGAAGGCGGCCGGGCGGGGCGGCGGCGGGGCAAATCGCATGAAGACGCCGTCTTTCTCACCGCCCGCCACGTCCGCCGGCGCGGGAAAGACGCCGAGGCGCAAGTCGGAAATATCCCGCGATTCGAGGCGCACGCCATCGCCGTCGATCACCAGCCCCGCGGAGGTGAGAAACGCGCGCGCGCGTCCGCGCCACTCACCTTTCCACAGAGCGAGCGAATCCGCCTCACTCAGCACCACGATTTGAACCGTGGCGCCGTCCGTGCCCCGCCGGCACAGCGCCGGCCCGCGTCCCGCCTTGACCGTCTCAGGCGAAGGCTCGCCGGCGAGGGCGAACTGCACCGGCACGCCGGTCGTCTCCGCAAAAAACACCGTGCGCACGCCGCCGTCATCGATCGCGCAAATGGGCTGCGCCGTCGCCCAGGCGACCGCCAGGCCGTGACCAAGATCCAGATTGAACGGCCAGAAAAAGCGGCTGCTACTGGGCACCGTCACCGGCGTGGCAGGGAAGGTCAGCGCGCGATCGGGAAGCGTGATCGAAAACTGCACGCCTGCCTTGGCCGGCAGCTGGCGGGCGCGTTCGTAGTTGCTGACGAAGACGAAGCCGCTCGCGCCATCCGAGCGCACCACCCAGCGCAGGATGGTGACGTCGTCCCGCCCCTGCGGGATGTGATCCGGCAACACCGGCGGCATCCCGGCGAGTTTCGCGCCAAAGTCGTTCAGGAACAGGTGCAGGCGCCGCAGCAGGTGATAGTGCGGACGAATCTGCCCGTATTGTCCGAGCGGCGCCTGGTAGTCGTAATCCTTCACCGGAAGGTCGTTGTGGTTCGTGCTGGGCGTGTCTTGCGCCTCCATCAGCGTCGTCAACTTCCCGTCGGGATTCGTGCCGCCGTGATACATGTAGTAACCGGGCAGCGTGCCGCCCGAGCCGACCTTCACCAGCACGGTTGTTTCCACGTCAGCCGGATCGATGAGGATGCGGCGGTGGTAGCTGCTGATCATGCCGCCGCAAATTTCGCAGGTCAGGTAGGGATAACGCACCGCGTCGGGCGAGTCTTCGACCTCGCGCCGACCGAGCTGCTCGTTGGCGATGTTGCCGTCGATGCGCTTCGTGGAAAACCGGAACTTCGACCAGTAGCTCCCGGGCATCGTGGTCAGCTCGCGGTCCCAGAAGCCCTCCGCGTACGAGCCGTACAGCGGCACGATTTCGCCGAACGGCATCGGCGTGCGCAAAGCCGGCCAGCCGGTGCGCGTGTAGAGCGGCAGATCAAACCCGACCTCGCGCGCGATGCCTTTGAGCGCGAGCAGATGCTCCGCCGGCCCGCTGTATTCGTTGTCCACCTGCATGCCGATCACCGGTCCGCCGTCCTTCCAGAGCAGACCGCGCAGCTGGTCCGCGATCTGCCCGTAGAGGACGCGCACCTGTGCCAGGTAGCGCGCGTCGTCGCTGCGGACCCTCAAACCTTTTTGTAGCAGCCAATCGGGAAACCCTCCGTTGCGCACCTCGCCGTGACACCACGGGCCGCAGCGCACCACGACCTTCAGACCCACGCTTCCCGCAAGCTGAACGAAGTCGCGCAGGTTGCGCTGCCCCGACCAATCGAACACGCCTTCGACTTCCTCGTGATGGATCCAAAACACGTAGGTGCCGACGATGTCGATGCCCCCGGCCTTCATCTTGAGGAGCTCCTCGCGCCACTCGTTCGCCGGGTAGCGTGAATAGTGAAACTCTCCCATCGCTGGGGTCCACGGCGCGCCGTTGAGCCGCAGACTGGCGCCGTCAATGGTGAGGGAAGCGCCGTCGGGCCGGCGGGACGCGCCCAGGTGAAAGCCCTCGGCTTGCGGTGCCGGCGGAGGCCGGACGGTGACTTCCAACGGGGCGGCAGCTGCGGTAGCCATAAGAAGGATCAAGGAACCGAATGCCGCGGCGCAGTCATGAGACGTGAGTGACATGGCGGAAGACGGTTGGGCGGTATCTGTGCGCCGGGACGGCAGCCCCCTCGCGCGGCGGATATGACGACGCAACTCGCTCGCGCTGCTGGCGCCGATGGGCGTGGAGTCCGACGGTCACCGCACGGAATTCCGTTCGATGAGGCGGACGGGAAGCAACAGCTGCCGTTCGGAAACGTTTTCCCCGGAAGTGAGTCGGTCCAGCATGGTGGCGGCCTGCTCGGCCATCTCCCGCAACGGCTCCTCGATCGTGGTGAGCGGTGGACTCAGCAGCGACGAGATTCCTTCGTTCTCGCCGCCGATGAGGGAGATGTCGCCCGGGACCTTCAGGCCCATCACGTAGGCAAGAATGTGCAAGCACTCGAGCGCCTGAAAGCTCGAGCCCGGCGCGTAGATCGCGTCGGCTTGGGAGCGCACGATGCGGGTCACGACCGACACGTGGTTGTTTTCGGGGCCGAACAGAGAGGTGCACTGGTCATCGGCCGGGAGGTCCGCCTCGACCAGCGCCTTCTTGAATCCCTTCAGGCGCTCGGCGAAAGGAGCATAGTCGGCGCCGAAGAACGCCGGCCTGACCTTGCCCCGCTCGATAAAATGGCGGGCGGCCAGGAAGCCCGCGTTGTAGTGATCCGAACACACCACATACTCGTCCGGCTCCGCCGGAAATTTGTCGAGGTGGACCACCGGCATCCGCTTCTCGAGATCCGCGACCAATCCCCTCAACACCTTGTCTTCCGTCACCACCACGATGCCGTCGAGAAACTTGTTCGGCAGCTCCTCAAACGGATTCAAGGGCAGCAGCACGCCGAAGTTGCGCCGCGCGAACGCGAACGAGAGGTGCGCGGTGAGCGTCGCCGCGTATCCTTCGACGCGGTCAGGATAGGTCGGCTCGGATAGGATCGCCACTGTCCGGAGACGGACGGAGGCCTGCGGCTTGAGGTTGAGTTCGGTGGCGGCGCGGAGCACCCGCTCGCGCGTCTCCGCCTTGACCCGGTCGCGGTTGTTGAGCACGCGGCTGACCGTGCCCGGGGAGACGTGAGCGAGCCGGGCGAGATCGTAGATGGTCGCCTTCTTTGTCGCCACCGGTGCGTTGATTGGACGACCTGCAGTGGCGTCTGACGGTGTGGCCAACCCGGAAGCGGATCTCGCTGTGCCTGTCGGTTTCTTCATGGTGACTTGATTTTCATTTCCGCTCAATTGCCGCTCCCGTTCGCTGGAGACCCTCCAGAGTCGGTCATCCCGGGCTGGGCCTGGTTTCAGGCGGAGTGTTACAGTTTTACCGGCAGGCTTCAAGCTTCTCTCTCGCGTCGTGGAGACGGAAGAAGAACTCCGCGTTCAGGCTATCACCCTTCAGATGACCATGGAAGCGCCTGATGGAACCAATTCCCGCCCTGCTCACGCGATCGGAGACGAGTACGGTCTGCGAATCACTGAAAGCCCTTGGGAAATTGCCGCTTGCGGCAGGCTTGCCCATCCTGTTGATTTTGCCGCAACTCGACTTGGGGCAGCCCAATCATCCCGCCCGCGGCGTCCGCCTTGTCGCACGTCTCACGCGTATGCGCCATGGTCCCATCTAAGCAACGTAACGCAGTGGCAAAGAACCCGACTCGTAGCGAATCCGCAAGCGGAAGGATGGCGCCGGTTCCTGGCGGCAATGGCCGGGCACGGGCGACGACCTGGCTTTGGTGGCTGATGGTCGCAGCGGGCGTGGCGGCCGCCTCGGGCGCCGGGATGCTCTGGCGCCGGCACGCCGAGCGGGAACAGCTGCGCGCGAGCCTGCCGGCCCTGCCGGATGTATCGATCCAACCGGCGGCCTTGGGCGCGGCGTTGCGCGGGGCCGAACAAAAGGCGCTGTCAGCGCGCCAGTCCCTTGAGGGCGTGGGGGAACTGGCACGACTCTACCACGCCAACGGTTACTATAAGGAGGCGGACGCTTGCTGGCGGATCCTGCATGCGAAGCAGCCACGTGAGGCACACTGGTGCTATTACCTCGCTGATCTGCGTCGCATGGCGGGCGACGACACGGGGATGGTCTTGTTCCTTGAGCAGACCATGAAACTGTCGCCCGATTACGCGCCGGCATGGCTGGAGCTGGCCGAGTGGGAGTTCAAGACCGGCCGGTTGGATGCGGCCGAACGCGACTACCGCCGGCGGCTCGCGCTGCTGCCCGGCGACCCCTATGCCAGCCTTGGTCTGGCGCGGGTCGCGCTCCAGCGCGACCGCCGCGACGAAGGCCGGCGTCTGATCGAACAGCTCGTCCGCGAGGTTCCCGCCTTCGCTTCGGCCCACAACCTCTACGCCGAAATGTTGGCGGAAGAGGGCGACGCGGACGGAGCGAACATGCAGCGCTATCTAAGCCGCCTCGCCGGACGATTCCGCGAAGCCGATGACCCGTGGCTGGAGGAACTGCAGGCCTGGTGCTACGATCCTTCCCGCCTGGCCATGTTGGCCTCGATTGAGGATATGACCAATCATGGTGACCACGGCGTGGCCCTCCTCGAGCGTGCCATGAGAATCGCCCCAGACGATGCCCGTGGTTACGACGATCTCGGGAGGGTCTATCTTCACGTGGGCGACGCCGCAAAGGCGCTGACGTTGTTCGAGCAGGGAATTAAACTTCCGAATGCTTCAGCCGGTCTATACGCCGGTTTCAGCCAGGCCTACCTCGCCCTCAACCAGCCCGAGAAGGCGGCGCAGGCGGCCGAGCAAGGGCTGGCCCTGATGCCCGACGCCCCCGAACTCCAGACCGCGCGCGGGATCGCGCTCCAAGCGGCCGGCAGGCTCGAGGAAGCGGTCGGAACGTTTCGCCTTGTCGTCAAGTTCGCACCCAATGTATGCGAAGCCCATTACAACCTCGGCAGCGCCCTGCTCCAACTCGGCCACAAAGAAGAGGCGTATGTGTCCCTGAAACGAGCGCTGGAGCTGGAGCCCACGTTTCCGAAAGCGCTTATCGTGCTCGGCCAATTCGAGTTGAAGGCGGGGCGGCTGGATTCGGCGGCCCAGTACCTCCGGCCGCTCTATAAATTCTACCCGGGTTCGGTGTCAGCCCGGCGGTTGATGACTTGGTGGTGTCTGCAAAACGGAATGGCCGCGGCCCGTG